>JAICEP010000038.1 GCA_025924095.1 Sorangium sp. | reverse complement strand
GTCCCCAGGGGCTCAAGGGCGTCGACGGCGCGCGCGGACCACAGGGGCACCAGGGCGCCGACGGCGCGCGCGGACCTCAGGGGCACACGGGTGCCATCGGTCCCCAGGGGCTCAAGGGCGTCGACGGCGCGCGCGGTACTCAGGGGCTCAAGGGCGTCGACGGCGCGCGCGGTCCTCAGGGGCCGGCCGGGCCGGTCGGACCCAAGGGCGAGATGGGCCCTCAGGGCCTCCAGGGTCCCAAGGGCGAGCGCGGCCCCCAGGGCCCCGCAGGCACCATCGGTCCCCAGGGCCTCAAGGGCGCCGACGGCGCACGGGGCCTCCAGGGGCCGGCCGGACCCAGGGGCGAGAGCGGCGCGCAGGGACCCATGGGGTCACCCGGAATCGCCAAGATCCACGTGGTCTCCGTGACGCGCGAGGCAGGGCCGACAAGCACGTTCGTCAACGTCAAGGCGCTCTGCAACGCGGGTGAAGTCGTGATCAGCGGTGGATTCTCGATCTCCGGCGGAGCCCAGGCGACCAGCAGGGTGGTTGAGAACTCGCCGTTCGACGCCGCCGACCAGGGCCGCCCGGGCTGGACATCGACCGCCGTGTTCGAGAACGGCTACGGCAAGAAGGGGCAGACGGTGGCGCTGACCACCTTCGCGGTCTGCGCCGAGGTGCCCGAGCGCTGATGCCGAACGACCGCAGGGCCATGCTCACGTGACCGTGAGCCCCACCTCTCGACCCGCTGCCCCCTGTCCCCCCCACCACAGCCCTGAGGACAGGGGACAGCTGGGTCAGCCCCTCAGCCTTGCTCCCGACACACCGCACGGCGAGCGGCCGCGCCGCCGCCGCCCCCCCCCGCCCTCATCCCCTCCGCCGCCGACAGCAGCAAGCTGACGCCTCCACGCGCGCCAGGAGCCCCGACGCGCCCCGGGCCCTCCCCACAACGTAGGACGGCTCACACCATCGGAGCACCAGGACCCGCGTGTCGGACCGGGCCGTGGTGCAGCTTGCACGCTTTTCGCAAGGAGCCCGGTCGGTGGCATCGTGAACACTGGGCTCTTCAACGGCACCGAAAAAAATGCGCAGCTCCCGCGAGCCCTGCCGGAATTCCGGCGCGTCGTGGCTGCTGTGCACGAGCGCGGCGCCGCGACGCGTGGCGCCACGGCGGTGCCCTTTTTGTCACAGCTGTCGTCATGTGCCACAGCAGACCTTTCACGTAGTCGACTGACCGGCCAGTGAAGGCATCCCCTCACGTCAACCCAGAGGTACGAGGCATGTTGGAGAGAACCACGGAGAAAGCTCCTTGCCTCATAGACTCTGTGGTAACCTCCCCCGCGGGACGAGGACACGAAGGAGGGGTTTCTCTCAGGTCAGACCACATGCGTCAGAGCGCACCCTAGAGGGAAACCATGAGTGTAGATTACCCTATGAAGACGACCCAGCATGCACCGATGACCCGAGCGCACCACAACCGTCTTGTGATCGCGCACGTGCTGAACTCCTTCCAGGTGGGAGGCGCGGAGCAGGTCGTGGTGGATCTGGCCGGGCTGCAGCGCGCGGCGGGGCATGAGGTGATGGTCGTGGGCATCGAGACGAACCCCGATGGGCCGCGCGCGGCGCAGCTCCGGGAGCGCGACGTCGCGGTGCACATGCTGCCGAAGCGCCCCGGCTTCGACCTCAAGCTCCCCGGGAAGCTCGCGGCGTTCTTCGCCAAGCATGGTGTCTCCATCGTGCACTCGCACAACCAGCTGCCGCTCATCTACGCGACGGCCGCGGGCCGGCTCCACCGCGTGCCCGTGTGCCACACGCTGCATGGCGCCATGTTCGATCAGGGCCGCAGGGCGTGGCTGCGGCACATGGCGGCCAGGCTCGCCGACGCGCACGTGGCCGTGTCGCAGCCGACGGCCGACTTCATGCTGAAGCACAACGAGGTCCCGAGCTCGAAGCTGCACGTGGTCCTGAACGGGATCGATCTCTCCCGGTTCAGGCCGGACTCCGTGGCCCGGCGCCGCATCCGGACCGAGCTCGGCATCCCCCAGGACGCGTGGGTCGCCGGGGCGGTCGGGCGCCTGTCGCAGGTCAAGAACCACGCCCTCCTGCTCCGCGCGTCCGCGGGCGTTCTGTCGGACAACGGGCGCCTCCTCCTCGTCGGAGACGGGCCGGAGGCCGCCTCGCTGCGCGCCCTCGCCGAGGAGCTCGGCATCGGCGACCGCGTCGTGTTCGCCGGCGAGCGGCACGACGTGCCGGAGCTCCTCTCCGCGAGCGACGTCTTCGTCCTGTCGTCGACGTCGGAGGGGCTGCCGCTCTCCATGGTGGAGGCCATGGCCACCGGCCTGCCCGTGGTCTCGACGGCCGTGGGCGGCATCCCTGCCCTGATCACCGACGGAGAGACAGGCTTCCTCGTGCCCTCGGACGACGTCGACACGCTCGCCGCGAAGCTCGCCGAGCTCAAGGCAGATCCCCGCCGGTCCGCAGCGATGGGCAAGCGAGGGCGCAAGCTCGCGGTGGGCCGCTACTCGGCGGAGCGCATGATGGCGAGCTACATGGATATCTACGAGACGCTCCTCTCCCGGCGGGAGTCGGAGCGACGCGCCGTGCTGCGGCCGAGCGAGCTGCTCGCCGGCTTGAACGCGTAGCCCGCGCGCTCACGCGAAATGCGCGCCGGAGCGAGCCCGGGCTGAGGGCTGAGGGCCCTGACCGCCCGACGCTCGCTTCAAGGCGCGCGGGGGATCGTCGAGAGCGCACCCGGGATCGTCGAGAGCGACGCCGGCGACGAGAGCCCCGGCGTCCGGGGGGGCCGCGTCGGGGTCTGGGGACGACCTGACGGCGACCGCGCATCGAGCGCGCCGAGGTCGCGCACCTCCGTCAAAGGCGCGAGCGCATCCCGCGGCGGCGGTGGCGTGACGGTGCTCCGCGCGGGCGGCGCGAGGGTGCTCCGCGACGGCGGCACGAGGGTGCTCCGCGCGGGCGCCGCGACCGCAGCCTGCGCCTCGCGCACCGCCGCCAGCATCGACCGCACGTCGGGCCAGCGATCCGCCTGCGCGAACTCGAGCGCCCGGTCCACCACCCGCACCACGACAGGGTGCATCGACGGCTGGATCCTCGCGAGCGACGGGATCGGGCACGTCATCCGCAGGAAGAAGAGCTCGTTGACCGTCGACGCGTCCTGCACGTACCGGTTCGTGAGCAGCGAGAACATCGTCGCCCCCAGCGCCCAGATGTCCGTCCGCGCATCGACGAGATCCCAGCGCGCGCGCGCCTGCTCGGGGGGCATGTACGCCGGCGTCCCCATCGCCCGCAGCCCCACCAGCGACGTCTGCCCCGAGGGGAGCCGCAGGCGCGCGATGCCGAAATCGAGGATCTTCACCGAGTGCTCGCGCGTGAGGAAGATGTTGTCGGGCTTCAGATCCCGGTGAACGACCCCGTTATCGTGCGCGGCCGCGAGCACGTCGAGGATCTGCTCGCTCAGGGAGAGGACCTCGGCAGGAGGCAGCGGGCCCTTCTGCGCCTTCCAGCGCTGGAGGAGGGTCTCTCCCTCCAGGAGCTCCATCACCAGGAAGGGTGACCCATCCTCGGTCACGTCGTCCGCGAGCACCGCCACGACCCCGGGGTGACTCACCGTGTTCACGATCGCCTTCTCGCGGAGGAACCGGGCCCGATCGACCTTGTCCCTCGCCCGCTCAGGGTGCAGCAGCTTGATCGCGACCCGCTGGCCGCTCCGGTGCGTCGCGGCATACACGGCGGCCATTCCCCCGAGACCGATCAGCGCGTCCAGCCGCCACGCGCCGTTGAGCACCGCTCCCACGCGTGCCTTCGCCCTCTGGCCATGCGTGACATTCTCGAAGTCCATGGCTGGTTCTCTCTATGTGCCCTCGGGCAACCGGCGCCTGGAACGGGCGGTGTCCAACAGCCGATGATTTCATGGAAAAGTTCAGCAAGACCTGCGCCACGGCGGCCCGCGTCCAGGACCGCGGGCGAACGGGTCGCACGCATGGGGCGAATCGCCCCAGTGCGGCAAGATGCCACGACCCTTGCGCCGGGCCCGCCTGAGGCCGCGATGGGGCCCCCCTGACAGCGTCCGTCGCGGGATCGGGCTCAGTGAAGGCCCCTCATCGTCGGGTCGCCCAGCTTGAACGCAGACAGCGCCTGGCGCATGAAGACCGGCACGGAGACATAGCTCTCGAGCGCGACGCAGGCGCGGTTCGAGGAGCACGTGCAGCTGTAGAAATCGCTGAAGTCGTCGTCGTCTGCGGCGGAGTCCTCCTCGCAGCCGGACACGCCGTCCGTCAGGACCTCACCGTCCGGCGCGATGGCGGCGACCGTCGGATCCCACCGCACGATCGGCTGCCCGCTCTCCGGGCTCAGCTTCACCTTGTGCCAGTCCGCCTTGCCGTCGCCGTCGAGGTCGGGGCCTGCCTCCGTGACATACGCCCTGGCCAGGAGCTCATTCCCATGCTCCAGGACGCGCGCGCCGATGCCCTTCTGCACGACCTTGCCGAAGATGGTCTCGGTCCCGTACGCCTTGGCCACAAACACCCTCCCGGACGGATGGTGGAGCTCGATCCGGTTCGGGAAGCCAGGATCGGTGTCCGCCCCGGTCTCCCAGATGTGCATCATGTCGAGCCATCTCTGCTTCTGGTTCTCGGGGAGGTAGAGGAGCGTCCAGGCGATGAGGAACTTCTGCTGCTCCCAGCCGATCTGCGGGTCGACGATGGCGACCTTGGCCGGGGCCCGCGGGTTCCACGGCGCGCTGTCGACCGCGCCGTACGCGCTGCAGACGATGCTCCCCGCGCCGGGGAAGCAGCTCTCCGGCCCGCTCTCGCTCCACCACGAGGTCCAACCGAGCGCGCTGGCCGGATACCCGCTCGCATCCCGGACAGGCCGGCCGCGCTCGTCCGCCTCGACGCGCACGCCCTTGATGGCGTCGTCGCCCGTGAGGTTGTTGCCGAGCCAGCGGCGGTACCCTTCCGGGAACACGTCGGCCAGCGAGACAGCGCGGTAGCGCGCGTCGAGGAAGTCGTGCCGCGAGTCACTGATGAAGTTGTCGACCGACTCGGTCATCAGCATCGCCACCCACGCCTTGTCGTAATAGGAGCCGGCGTTCATCGTGTACGACGAGTCGTACTCGCCCTTGTCCTCCGCGAGCGCGTTCTCGAGCGGCTTGCCGCCCAGGGCGATGTCGCCGAAATACCCCGTCGCGCCGTTCGGAACGACCACCGCTGTAGCCCCGGGATCGCCGAAGACGTCGCTCGCTGACCGGAGGACGGTGTCCCCTGTCGGCAGGAAGTGCTCGCCCGGCTGCGGGCGCGCCATCTGGAGCGCGAAGTGATCGAACGCGATCCCGGCCGCGAGGATGTTCTCCTTGAAGGTGCTGCCCGCGGCGTGGACCCAGAACGTGTCGAAGTCGTAACCGCGGTCCAGCGCGAACTCGCGGTAGATGTTCGCGACAAGCCCGAGGCCCTTCGCGCCGTCGCGCATCTTCGCGTTGTAGCGGTTCAAGGTCCGCTCCGACGCCGCGCGCACGCTGAAGGCCTGCCGGTCGCGGCGGTAGTTGTCGAAGATGTGATTCACCTCCTGCTGTGTGATGAAGAAGTTGAAGAGCTCGTAGGCGTCCGCGCCGCTGTCGTGCCGGTACACGCTCAGGTTGCCGAGGTCGGCCCACCGGTCCGTCGCGAACCCGTAGGGCACGCGGGTGCGCCCCGCGGGATCCACCGAGGGCCCCTTCGCGCCGTCCGGCGTCGCCAGCGCGCGCCACGTCACGTAATCGACCTTCTGCTGCCGGCACCGCGTGTACTTGCCGTCGACCGGCACGATCTGCCCATCGAGCACAGGGTGCCAGACGCCGTCCCGCTCCTCGTTCCAGCCCGAGGGCATGTACGCGCTCGGGTCGACCTCGACGCAGCTCCCCGGCTGGATCAGATTGTATCTGTTCTGCAGATCGGAATAGTGGATGTCCTCGTCGTCGTATTCGGGCTGCAAGCCGAGGATGCCGCCGAAGTCGTCGACCTTGGCGAGCATGCCCTTGCCGCGCGGGGTGGCCGCCCTGTAGCTCGGGTCGGCGTGCACGGAGATGACGTCGCCGTAGAACATGCGGGCCGCGGCGAAGTCGTAGGCGCCGAGCCCGATGAGGTCCTGCGTGGGCTCGCCGGCGTAATCCATGGTCGACGAGTGCATGAACATCCAGAGCAGGTTCTTCCGCTCGTTCTCGGTCACGGGGTCGTAGTAGCGCGGCCCGACGCAGGCCTCGCCGTCCTCCGAGAGCGTCTCGCACCGCGTCTTCACCCGCCCGTTGTTCGTGCGCAGCTGCCAGTACTGCGGCCGGTAGCCCCAGGCGTCGGACGAGCTCACGAAGTTGTGGCGCAGGCCGACGGAGTGGCCCATCTCGTGGAGGATCACCGCGTAGTGCGCCCGCTGCGCGAGGTAGCGCCGCATGGCCTCGGCGCGCCGCACCTTCTGCGCGGCGTCTCCGTCGCCGAAGCGGCCGTGCTGGCTCGCGAATTTCTCCTCGAGGATGTCCGCCAGGTTGGCTGTCGCGAGCGGCGCCGGCGCCTCGTGCAGGACGCACGCGCCGCGCTCGGCGAGCGCGATCTCCCGCAGGTTCCTGAGCTCGCGCTGCACGCTCGGGTTCGCCCCTCGGAGCGGCGAGGCGAAGCGCATCACCTCGTCCGTGAGCGGCAGCGCCTCCACGCCGGTGAGCTCCTGGATCCTCTTCGTCGTGAGCTCGGCCTCCAGCTCGGTGCCCACCGCGGATCTGCGGCGCGCCTCGTAGACCGCGCGCATGCTGTCCGGCGCCGTCGCGTCGGCCGCGATCGCGCGCACCTCCTTCGAGAGCCGCCGGAGGCTCTCGCGCAGCGCCGGATCGCGCGCCATCTGGCCGGACGCGTCCTCCGCGTCCCCCGCGTCCACCCCGGCGGACCGGGCGATCCGCCGCGCGATCTCCTCGCGCGTGAGCCGCGGCAGCGCCCCGCCCTTCGACGCCCCGTCGCTCGCCTGCGCCCAGTCCCGGACGTAGTCGCCGTCGGTGACCTCCTCGGTCTTCAGCTCTCCCTTGATGTAGCGGGCCGTGTCGACGACGCCCTGGCTCCACATGTCGCTGACGTGCGTCCAGACGTTGATGCTCGACGCGATCTTCTCGCCGGTGAGCGGGTCTTCCGAGTCGCTGTAGATGCCCCAGGCCGAGGGCGACTGCGGCGCCTCGAAGTTGTTGATCTGGTGATAGCGCAGGTCGCCGATCCGCGCGTTCAGCGCCTCGCGGCACGCCTTCATCAGCGCGGGATCGCGCCCCGCCTCCTTGCGGCGCTCGTCGCTGCACATCCTGGCGGTCACGCCCTCCGGGAGCCGGGGGCCGCCGCACGCCTCCGGGTCGGTCGCCTCGACCGGGCTATGACAGACCACGATCGCCTCGGGCATCTTGGCGAGCGCGACGACGCCAGGCGCGTAGCCGCGTTGCTTTCCGAGCTCGTCGGCGAGGGCGTCGCACCCCGGCCCCGCCCTCGCCCCGCCGCGCCGGCACGCGTCGACCTCGCGCGCGAGCGCGATGGCGTCGGCGCTGTCGTCCATCTGCCCGTCGTAGATCGGAAACTCCGCCCTGCAGCGCGCCGCGTCGCCCGCCGTCCGGACGCATTCGGCGTACCTGGCGGTGACGACGGCGCTGCGCAGGGCGACATCCCACTCGTGGGCTGCCCAGTCCGTCGCGTCGAAGTAGTCGGGGTGGCTGCTCGACGTCACGTACCACGGCTGCGGCACGGCCTTGCGCCGCTGGTACGGCAGGGTGCACCGCTGCTTGAAGGCGTCGCACCGCGAGCCGGGGCCCACCGTCACCGGCGCCCCCTCCGGGTCCATCATCGCCCCGGTGACCGCCTCGCACTCGTCCTCGGTCCCGTTCTTGTCGTCGTCGCGGTGCGGATCGGCGGAGGCGGGGGTGGTCTCGGGCGTGAAGCAGGGGATCTCGCCCGTCATGCGCTCCGGATCGGCGTAGTAGTGGCTGCGTTCCCAGAGGTTGTACCGCGTGATCATGCGGTGCCACTTGGCGTCGCTCATGCCGTAGTTGCGCGCGTAGCCGAAGCGCTCTCGCAGGAAGGGGCCGAACGCCCGGAACCGGTAGCCGTCCCACTCGGCGGGCTCGTAGTCCCGATCGACGACGCGGCGGAAGGACTGCCGGAGCGTGACCTCGACCGGGTTGCAGGACCCCACCGGCGCGGTGCCGCCGGGGAAGTCCGCGTCGAGCATGCAGGCCGGGAAGCTGTCGATGCCCCACCCGAGGTGGCTCAGATCGATGAGCTGTGGCATCGCGAAGGCCTTGTTTGTGACGTCGAAATATCCCTCCTCGGAGTCGAAGTGGGGCGCGTCCGGGTGGCTCGGGTCGCTGACGTAGTAGGAGAGCGGCTCGTACTTCACGCCGCCGTAGACGCCGATGAGCGACAGCGTATCGAAGTCGTAGGAGTCGACGTTCAGGTTCTTCGACCAGTCGACCCGCATGTACTCCCGCGCATACCAGGGACGGTCGGTCGTGTTTTCGACGACGACGTTGCTCTCCTCCCCCGTCGCCCGGTTGTAATCGCGCTGGACGTCGAAATGCGAGAGGATCTTGTACGCGACGGCCACGACGCCGTCGTCCGTGGCGGCGCCGGCCCCCTTGCCGTCGGTGTCGTTCACGCGCTCGTAGGTGAGGCGCCCGATCAGGAGATCTTCCTGGACGATCCACTTGATGCGCGCGACCTCCGCCTGCGCGTACGAGGACGAAAACAGCCCGTCCTGCGAGGCGCCGTAGCCCACGTCGACCACCGTGGTCCGCGTCCAGAACTCCGGATCGTCCTCTTTGCTCTGCAGATCGGCGCCGACGAAGAACGATTTCGCCAGCGCGTTCGCCTGCACCTGGCTGATCGGCTTCCGCTCCTCGGCGCAGCCCGCGTTCAAGCCCACGGCTGCCACGAGCAGTGCCAGTCTCACGATCCAACTCATCGCAGAGTCCTCCTCTTGCAGCTCGGTCCCGAGCGCGCGTGCCCCCATGAGAACCGCGGCGTCCGCACACGATCTGCCGTGACGGCCGCCCCGATTGCGCGATTGGCGTCTCTGCTCGCCCTCACCGGGGCTGCGGCACATCACGTGCCACCCGCCTCAAAGCGCTCTTGTTCGCAGCAAACCCCTGCTCGTACGGTGTCTTGTCGACCTCCGCCGTGCGACCGCGCAGCGCCGCCGGCGTTAGCGGACTGACGCCTCCGCCCGCCGGCTCGCGGAACGTCCCAGGCGAGTCGGCGGGGCCCCCGCTCCGCGCCACGCGCCTCCGCTCCGGGGGCCGAGCAGCCCGGCACCCCCCTTCTCCGCTCCGCTTCCCTCGCCTCTCTCCGTCCGCTGCGGTATCGACAACCTCACCCGACCGGGAGGAACACCGTGCCTGAGGGAGACGTCCTGCTCTCGAACGCCGACGGCGCCATCCTGGCGCTCGGCCCCGCCGTGCTCGTCTGCGAGTGCCATGGCGACGGCATCGACCTCGCCGTACGTCGCGTCGCCGCGTTCGCGCTGACCGCCTCGCTCATCATCGTGGGCATCGTGGCGGCGCGCGCGGCCCCCCTTCCCATCCTCTTCATCGCGGGCACGTGGACCGCAGGGGCCACCGCGGCGCTGCTCGTCGTCCGCCGGCGCCGCCGGCGCCACGGCCTGTTCCGCCTCGACTTCGAGCGGGCCGAGCTCGTCCAGGAAGGCCGCGGCTTCCGGCGGGTCTTTCCGATCCAGGCGATCGTCGGCGTCTCGACCCCGCCGGCCTGGGACGCCGAGGTCGACGAGCCGGGCCTCGCGCCGCGCTGGCTGCTCCTTCGCCTGTCGACCGGGGAGCAGCTGCGCCTGGGCAGGGCGCCCGCGTATGCGCTCGGCCCCGCGCTCGCCTTCCTCAAGCGGGCCGGCGTCGAGGCGTGAGGCGCGCCCGCCGCCGTGCCGTCAGGGCCTGGACAGGCTGGGGTAAGCCGGACCGAATTCCCTGACCATGATCCGGCTGTCCGAGAGGAACGGCGTCTTCCTCGCCTCGTCCTGGTAGATCGGCCTGACGATGCAGGTGTTGCTGCCGCCGCACTGCCCCGGATCGGGCTTGGGGAAGAGCACGTCCGCCACGAGCCAGAACCTGTCGCCTGAGTCCTCCGGGAGGAACGAGACGGGCTGCTCCGGGTCGTAGAAGCCGGTGGGCCCGAGGTCGGCCCCGAGCTCGCCGTTGCAGAAGATCTTGACCCGCGGGTGCACGTCCGTCGACGCGGTGCCGCCGAAGTAATGCACGGCGACCCGCATCCAGCCGTCCTTGGGCGGGAAGTCGACGTTGATGTTCTCCGGCGCGCAGAAATTCGGATTGTCAGGGTCGGTGATGCGGTGAACGCAGGAGATGTTGTCGAGGTCGAGCCGCGGGTTGTGGCACCCCTGGCCGTTGGCGCGCCACGCGTCCCCCACGCCGCGGGGCGCGTAGAAGCACGTGTTGTTGGCCTCCTCCGGATCCAGATACCAGTTCACCGGATCGGGCGGCGTCGCCCCGTCGTCGAACCAGCGGATGGACGAGTCGCCCAGGAAGCCGTCGAGCGTGCAGTTCCCGTAACCGCACGCGACGCTCGAGCCGCCGATCGTCCAGGGCTGCGTGTTGTTCGGCTTGTGGAGGTAGAGGTCCAGATCGACGCTGGCCTGATCATGCTCCCACTCGAGCTCGACGCGGAGGCCGCGGGCGCCGACGAACAGCGGGTAGGCGCAGGTCGCGGTCTCGCCGCCCGCCACGCGCTTCGTGTACGTGACCGAGTACTCGCCCGACTGCAGGGGCTTGAAGTCGTCCGCCGGATCCGTCCCGCCCACCGAGGGGCACGGGTCCACGCCCGGTGGACAGGTCACCGTCCAGACCTCGGAGCCCGCGAGCGCATCCTCGCTGAACGACCCGGTGCCCTCCTTCAGGTCGACCTTCGCCAGCGGAGCCGTCTGCATCGGGTGGCAGCCCGTCACATCGTTCATGTGGCAGCTCTCGTCCGCGTGCACGCCGCCGACGCACGGACCCCACGTGCCCGTCTCAACGCAGAGCTGGGTCCCGGGGAAGCACCCCGGGCTGTGCCGGAACGACGGGTCGCCGCGAAAGCAGGAGTGCGCCTGGCCGGGGATGCACGGGCACGTCTCGTCGATCGTCCCGTTGCAGTCGTCGTCGAGCCCGTCATGGTCGACGCCGAGCTCATCCACGCCGCAAAGCTCCGTCGGGCCGCAGGCGCTCCCGCACGGGTTGACCTCCACGTGCGGCGTCTCGTGGGTCGACCCTCCATCGATGTTGATCAGACCGCCGAAGCCCTCCGACGGGCCCGTCGGGTCGCCCGCCTCGTCCCCAGCGTTGCCCGCCCCGCCGGCGCCGCCCGCCCCGCCGGGGTGCTCGCTGCCCCCCGTCGTCCTATCCAGTGCGAACCGCTTGCCCTCGGCGCTGCATCCGGCCGCGATGCCGGCGCCCGACGCCGCGGCTGCGATGACGACCGGGAACGCGGACAGGACACGAAGACGAAACATGATACCTCCACTCGGGGACTTCGGCGCGGGGTCGCGGCGGGCCTGCGTCCGCTCAGCACCACAGCGAAGAACACCGTACCTTGGCAAAGCGGCGACGCTGCAGCCCGACGACACGCGAGGATGCGCGCCCAGGGATGGCGGACCACGAAGCTTCATCCTCTTCCGGTAAGAGCCGGAACCCATTTGCAGATTCAACAGGTGACGTGCAGGACTCCCTGGCTCCCTAGCATGGTTCTCCGGCCGGCGTCGGAGATAACGAGCAGCCGGGAGCCGGAGAAGCGCGCTCTCCGGAGGCGCGGAGTCAGGGGAATCACTGTCAGGTCAATCATTGCAGGGTTTCTGCCCTGCTGTCGGGCGCGGCCGAGGCGGCGCTCCGTTCCGCGCGCTCGAGGCCGCCGGCTCGCGCACCGCGAGGCGCAGCGCCGGAGACGCGGCGGCCGTGCTCGCCTGATCGCGGCCGCGGAGCTCGCTTGATCGCGGCGGCGCTCGCTTGATCGCGGCCGCGGCGCTCGCTTGATCGGTGGGGGCTGCGGTGGTCCGGACGCGGGGGCGCCCGTCGCGCCCGCGGCTCAGGGCAGCGTCGGGTAGGCTGGACCGAAGCTCGTCTCGACGTATTCGTCGGTGGTGAGCAGCGGCGTCTTGCTGCTGGTATTCTGGTAGAGCGGCTGGACGACGCAGTTCGCCTGACCGCACTCGTCAGGCTCGGGGAAGATCACGTCGGCCACGAGCCAGAACGTGTCTCTCGCGCCCGCGGGCGCGAAGGTGACGGGCCGCTCGGGGCCGTAGAACCCCGTGGGCCCGAGATCGGCTCCGAGGGTGCCGTTGCAGAAGATCTTGATCCGCGGGTGGATATCGCCGGCTATCCCGTCTGCACCATAGTAATGCACGCCGATCCGCATCCACTGGTCCTTCGGCGGGAAATCGATGTTGATGTTCTCGGGGGCGCAGAAACCGGGGTCATCGGGGCTGTCCACGGTGGGGTCGCACCCCCCCCTGCTGTCGAGGTCGAGCCGCGGGCTGTGGCAGCCGAGCTCGTGCTTGCGCCACGCGTCCCCCACGCCCTGAGGGGCGTAGAAGCAGCTGTTGTTGCTCTCCAGCGGGTCGAGGAACCAGTTCACCGGATCCGGCGGCCTCGCGGAGTTGCGGAACCAGCTGACTCCCGAGCTCTCCGCGAAGTGCGCGATGGTGCAGTTGTTCCAGCCGCAGTCCTCCGACGAGCCCCACGTCGCCCAGGGCTGCGTGCTGTTCGGCCTGTGGAGGTGCAGGTCGAGATCGACGCCACTGACGTCGTGCTCCCACTCGAGCTCGACGCGCAGGCCGCCCGCGCTGACGAAGAGCGGGTACTGGCAGCTCTGCGTCTCGCCGCTCGCGACACGCTTCGTGTAGGTGACGGTGTACTCGCCCGATTGCAGCGGCTTGAAATCGTCCGCTGGATCCGACCCGTCCACGCCGGGGCACGGGTCGATGCCCTCGGGGCATTCCACCGTCCACACCTCGGAGCCCGCGACCGCATCCGCGCTGAAGATGCCGGTGCCCGGCTTGAGGTCGACATCGGCGAAGGGCGACGTCTGGATCGGGTGACACGCGACGTCGCTGCTCCCATAGCAGCTCTCGTCGGCGTGCACGCCGCCGAGGCACGGCCCCCACGTGCCGGTCTCGCCGCAGAGCTGGGAGCCGGGGAAGCAGCCCTCGGCGTTCCGGAACGATGGGTCCCCGCGGAAGCAGGAGTGCGCCCGGCCGGGGAGGCAGCTGCAGTCCTCGTCGATCTCACCGTCGCAGTCGTCATCCAGGCCGAGGTTCGCGCCGGCGCACAGCTCCTGCTCGCCGCACGCGCTCCCGCACGGGTTCATCGTCACGACATCGTGGGGCTCCTGCCCTCCGTCGGAGTTGAGCAGCCCGCCCGCCCCGGTCAGGCCGCCGACACCCCCTGTGTCGTCACCTCCGCTCGAGGTGAGCCCGCCGGGATTGCCCGTCGCGCTACAGCCGACCGCGATGCCGGCGCTCGACACCGCAGCCCCTCCGATGATGAGGAGCGACGAGGAGAAACGAAGTCGACCCATGAAACCTCCATTCGAGGGCAATGCGGTGACCCAGCGGGTTCACCCCCCGCCCGTCACCCCCGGCATTCCACAGCTCACGCGAGCGTAGCAAAATCAGCGAGCGACAACCGCACTGTAGCGCAGCAGGGAAACGAGGCCCGCGCATCGCGCGCCGCCGTCGATCCGAGCGCCGTCGATTGGCTACATGTCAGGCGAGCCGGGGCGTTCGGCGAGCCGCAGGCCTGGCCGCCGACACGTGGCGTCCTGTCGCGCCGAGGAGCGCCGCGCCGGAACAGCGCGTCACCACGGGCCTGGAGAGCCCTGTTGCATTGCGTTGCAGCTCGCAGGACGGCGCCGGCAGGACGGACGCGCGCCGGGTGACGAGGGGCCACTCTATCCGAGGATCGGCAGCTGCCTGCTGCCCTTGGCCCTCGCCGGCTGGGGCTGCTGCGGCTCCTGCTGCGGCTGCGTCGCGGGCGGAGCGGCGGTGTCCTCGATGTGCACGCCGGACCGGAAGCGCTGCTCTCCCCCCGCGATCTTCCGGTGCGCCAGCGAGTGCTGCATGAAGTTCAGCGGAAAGAAGCCGGCCAGCTGAATCCAGCTCGACTGCCGCGTCAGGGTGAACCTGCGCAAGATCGAGGACGGCGAGTAGAATTTCGTCCATGCCGACACCCAGCCCTCCCGGAGCCGCTCCCGGGACATCTGCTTGGGCACGAAATACGGTGAGCCGGCGTCGTGGTCGCGGCGCAGCCACCAGCGCTCGTCCGTGAGGCGCCCCTCCGCCTTCAGGCGGCGGTACAGCTGCGTCGCCGGGTACGGGGTGAGGATGGCATACAGCGCCATCGTCAGCTTCATGTCGATGCCGAACTCCACGGTGCGATCGAACACCTCGGGGTCGTCCGTATCGAACCCGAAGACGAAGCTCCCCCAGACCGAGATGCCGTGCTCGTGGAGCATCGCCATCGTTTCCTTGTACTGCGAGGGCCGGTTCTGCCGCTTGCCGGTGAACTTGACCGTCTCCTCGTCGATGCTCTCGAAGCCGATGAAGAGCGCCTTGCACCCGCTCTCGGCCATGAGCTTCACGTTCTCGAGGCGCTTGACCGCGGCGAGCGAGCACTGGCCAATCCAGTGCTTCTTCATCGGCACCATCCGGGTGAACAGCTCCTTCGAGTAGGCCCGGTGGATCATCACATTGTCGTCCGCGAACATGATGAGCTTGCCGAGCGTCCTGAGCTCGCTCAGCACCTCGTCGGTCGGGCGGAACCGCATCGTGGTGCCGTTCGCCGTCGACACGCTGCAGAACTCGCACGGGTACGGGCAGCCGCGCATCGTCTGCACGACCTGGAACGGGATGTACTTCCTGGAGGTGAACAGGTCGCGCCGCGGCGGGGGCCTGCCGGCCAGGCTCGGCAGCTCGGGGCGGTAGATGGGTTTGAGCTCGCCGCGCTTCGCGTCCGCGAGCAGGACGGGCCACGCGTCCTCCGCCTCGCCGACCACGACGGCGTCCGCGTGCTGCATGGCCTCGTCAGGGCAGGCCGTGGGGTGGATGCCCCCGAGCACCACCTTGACGCCGCGGCTCCGGTAAGCGGCGGCGATATCGTAGCTCCTGCGGGCGGTCTTGCTGTCGACGCTGATGCCGACGAGATCGACGTCCTTGACGTCGCGCTGGAGGTCGAAGGGCTGCACGACGTCATCGGTGTAGATGACCTCGTCCTCGGGGGGCGTGAGCGCCGCGAGGGTGCCGAGCCCCAGCCGGGGCAGGTAGGCGGAATCTTCGCTTGCCGTGGCGATGAGCTCGATCTGCATGGCAGATCGTGTTTATCACGGGGCCGCGCCGCGCCGTACCGCCTCCGCGCGCCGCCCGCGTCAGGGCCTCCTGATTTGCGCTAGGCGCACCGACACCTCCATCGCACCCTCTCGCGCGCGCTCCGCAGGCGGAGCCCCAAGGAGACCCGACGCATGAGCTTGCTCTCTCACGCCGCAGTCCTGCTCGGCGCCGCCGTGGTCGCCGTGCCGCTCTTCAAGCGGATCGGTCTCGGCGCGGTGCTCGGCTACCTCGTCGCGGGCGCGCTCATCGGCCCGTGGGGCCTGCGGATCCTCACCGACGTCGAGAACATCCTCCACTTCTCGGAGCTCGGCGTCGTGCTGCTCCTCTTCCTCATCGGCCTCGAGCTCCAGCCGTCCCGGCTCTGGGTGCTGCGCCGCGCCGTGTTCGGGCTCGGCGGCGCGCAGGTCGCCGTCACGGGCGCGCTGATCGCGCTCACCGGCGTCGCGCTCGGCCTGCGCGTCGACACGGCGGTCATCGCCGGCGTCGGGCTCTCGCTCTCGTCCACGGCGTTCGTGCTGCAGATCCTGACCGAGAAGGGCCACATGCAGTCGCAGCACGGCCGCTCCGCGTTCGCCATCCTGCTGTTCCAGGACCTCGCCGTGATCCCGCTGCTCGCGGTGCTCCCCCTGCTCGGCCCCGGGGGCGGGGCCTCGGCCGAGGGGAGCGCCCTCGCGTCGTCGCTCAAGGCGGTGGCCGTGGTGCTCGGCGTGGTCGCCGGCGGCCGTTACCTCGTGCGCCCCTTCTTCCGGGCCGTCGCCGCCGCCCGCGCCCACGAGATCTACACCGCGGCGGCCCTGCTCGTCGTGCTCGGCACGGCGCTCCTCATGGTGCAGGTGGGCCTGTCCATGTCGCTCGGCGCCTTCATGGCCGGCGTGCTGCTCGCCGACTCGGAGTACCGCCACGAGATCGAGGCGGACATCGAGCCGTTCAAGGGGCTGCTCATGGGGCTCTTCTTCATCGCCGTCGGCATGTCGGCGAACATCGGCCTGCTCATCGAGCGGCCGCTGCTCGTCCTCGGGCTCGTCCTCGGCATGATGGCGCTCAAGGCCGCCGTCCTGTTCGTCCTCGGCAGGGCGAGCGGGCACGCCGCGGGCTCGGCGCGCGACCTCGCGCTCGCGCTCCCGCAGGGGGGCGAGTTCGCCTTCGTCCTCTTCGGGCTGGCCGCGGGACAGGGCCTCATGGACAGGCTCCTCTCCGATCTCCTGGTCGTCGTGGTCACCCTGTCCATGGCGCTCACGCCGCTGGTCATCTCGCTCGGCGACCTGCTCATCAAGCGATGGCAGCGGACCGGCCCAGCGCGGGAGTTCGACGCGATCGAGGACGGCGACCCCAGGGTCATCATCGCTGGATACGGCCGCTTCGGCCAGATCGTCTCTCGCGTCCTCCGCACGAGGAAGATCCCCTTCACCGCGCTCGACGCGAGCGCGACGCAGGTCGACTTCGTCCGCAAGTACGGCAACATGATCTATTACGGAGACGCCTCCCGGCTCGACCTGCTCCGCGCGGCGCGCGCCGACAAGGCGAAGATCTTCGTGCTGGCGATCGATGACGTCGCGTCCTCGGTGAAGACGGCGGAGGTGGTGAAGCGGCACTTCCCGGAGCTCAAGATCTACGCGCGCGCCCGGAACCGCCAGCACGCGTACCAGCTCATGGATATCGGGGTGGAGGTGCTGGAGCGCGAGACGTTCCTGTCGTCGCTCGAGGTGGCGGCGCGCGCGCTCGAGGGCCTCGGGATGCGCGCGCCGGACGCCCGCGCCACCATCGAGCGGTTCAGGGCCCACGACGAGCGGGCGCTCCTCCGCGGGCACGCGGTCCACCACGACGAGGCCAAGCTCATCCAGAGCGCGAAGCAGGCCGCGCAGGAGCTGGAGGGGCTGTTCGAGACCGACGAGAGCGCGCCGTCCGGCAAGGCCGACAAGACCGACAAGGCCGCGGCGGTGTGACGCCGGGGTGAGCCGCGGCGCCGGCCGCTCAGTCCTGTTCCTGCTTCGCGCCGATGCCGTGGCGGCGGAGGTAGGCCCGGACGTGCGCCCGCTCCATGCCCGCGCGCCGCGCCATCTCGCTCACGTTGCCCTTCGCGTCCTCGGACAGGGCGGCGAAGTAGTCGCGCTCGAACCGCGCGAGGACGTCGCGCTTCGCTTCCTGGAACTGGCGGCCCTTGAGCGAAGCGAACGAGCTGTTGAACGAGCCGCCGCTGCCCGGGTGGATCGACGGCGACGAGTTGCCGTGCACCGGCGTCTCGGTGAGCGCGCCGAGGTGCGCCGCGACGTCGATCTCCTCGCCCTCGGCCGCGAGCGCGAACGCGACGGCGACCGCGTTCCTGAGCTCGCGCACGTTGCCCGGCCAGTCGTGGCGCATCAGCCGCTCGAGCGTGCTGTTCGCGATGCGCTCGTAGGCGCTCTCGTCGCCGAGATCCTTGAGCATCCGGCGGACGAGCACCGGGATGTCCTCCACGCGCTGCCGGAGCGCCGGCAGCTCGATCTTGATCTGCGCGACGCGGAAGTAGAGGTCGCTCCGGAAGTTGCCGCCGTTGACGGCGCGCACGAGGTCGCGGCGCGTCGCCGCGAGCACCCGCACGTCGACCTCGCGGTAGCTCGACCCGCCGACGCTCTTGATGCGGCGCTCGGCGAGCGCGCGGAGGAGCTTCGGCTGCACCTCGAGCGGCAGCTCGCCGAGCTCGTCGAGGAAGATCGTGCCGCCGTCCGCCTCGAGGAACGGCGAGAGGCGCTTGTCGACCGCGCCGGTGAACGCGCCGCGCTCGTGGCCGAACAGCGTCGCCTCGGCCAGGGTCGGCGGGATCGAGCCGCAGTCCACGACCACGAACGGCTTCTTCGAGCGGGTGCTCCCCAGGTGCAGCGCCTGGGCGACGAGCTCCTTGCCCGTCCCGGTCTCGCCCGTGATGAGCACCGTGAGGTCGGTCGGCGCCATCTTGGAGAGGCGCTCGAAGATGGCGCGCATCCCGGGGCTGCTCGCCACGAGCGGGCCGAACGACGGGATCGCCGAGACCGTGATGCGCTCGGGTCGCAGCGGCTCGAACTGGATCTCGGTCTCGCCGAGCCGGAGCTTCGTGCTCGTGAGCAGGTAGATGTCGCCGACCCGCACGCCGCCGACGAACGTCCCGTTTCTGCTGTCGAGGTCGCGCACGCGGACGCCCTGCTCGGTGGCGACGAACTCGGCGTGCACAGCGCTCACCTTGGCGTCGTCGACGACCAGCTGGCAGGCCGCGTTGCGGCCCACGATGACGGGATCGGTGCCGATCTCCAGCCATCCGCCGCCGCGAGCGGCCGACTTCGTCGGGCGGATACGCCCGCCGCGCACCTCGACCCTGTTCTTCGTGCCTACCGTGGCGTCGAGCAACTCAGTTCCTCTCTGTCTTGCGGCGCGAAGGTGGGCCCTCCGGCCGGGGAATCTCTGCGCCCCCCGTCCTGCTCGGCGGCGCTGGCGGCACCGCGCCCCCCGTCCTGCTCGGCGGCGCCGGGGGCACCGCGCCCCCCGATCTGCTAGGCGGCTCCGTGTGTGCAGCGACTCCCTTCGTGCTCGGCGGCGCCGGCGGCACCGCGCCCCCCGTCCTGCTCGGCGGCGCCGGGGGCACCGCG
>JAICEP010000037.1 GCA_025924095.1 Sorangium sp. | reverse complement strand
TGTCGGGCATCTACTTGAGAAAGGACCGCGCGAGGGATCTCCCGTTCCGGGAGCAGGGTCCGAGGGTGCTGGAGAAGGTGCGCTCTATCCACGAGCGGGAGTTCGCCGCCCGCTGAGCTCTCGCGCCGGGGAGGACAGCCGTCCCTTCGCGTGGACGCGAACGCGCCTCGGAGAGAGCCCCGCGTCAAGGCGCACGCTGGCAGGCCACCGTTCAGGCGTGAGGCTCCCCCGACTCCCCGCGCCCCGCCTCGCCCCCCTCGCGGAGCGCCGCCGGCAGCGCCGAGGCCACGGCGGCCCTGCACGCCTCCATCGAGGCGCGGAGCTCCTCGAGCGAAGGCCCGGGCGGATCGAGCGGCGGGTGCACGACGACCCGCAGGACGCCGGGCGCGGCGGCGTAACGGCTCTTCGGCTGGAGCGCGCCCGCGCCGACGAGCGTCACCGGCAAGACGCGCGCGCCCGCGACCGCGGCGACCCGGAAGGCGCCCAGCCGGAAAGGGAGGAGGCCGCCCGTCGCGCTCCGCGTGCCCTCGGGGAAGAACACCGTCGACCACCGCTGCATCAGGTTGCGCTGCGCCGCGCCGAGATCCGCGACGGCGCCGCGGGCGCGCCGGTCGACCGGCGTGTGGCCGTACAGGCGCATGCCCCAGCCGAGCACCGGCACCCGGAACAGCGCGCGCTTCGCCAGGAAGCGGAACGGCGCGCGCCCCTGCAGCACCACGAGCAACGCGAGGATGTCGAGCGTGCTCTGGTGGTTCGCCGCGATCACGTAGCGCTCGCCCGGCCGCACGTGCAGGGCCCCCTCGGCCTCGACGCGCACGCCGACGAGCCAGAGCGCCCCGCGCGCCCAGACCACCGAGAGGCGGTCGTGCATCCGCTGCCGCGGATCGAAGGGGAAGCAGAGCAGGCCGACCGGGAGCAGGACGACGAGGAACAGCATCGCCCAGGCGTGGGCGAGCGCCGTTCGCACGACCTCCACAGGACCGGCCGGCGCCACGGCAGCGCCCTCGCCCCGCGCCGCCATCACTTCGCGACCGGGGGAGCCTCCGGCCCGTCGAAGCGCGGGACGAAGCCCTCCACCGAGGCGAGCGTCTCGAGCAGCGTCACGTGGCGCAGGCGCGGGATCGCCACGTACGTCGGCACGCCGATGTCCTCCTCCGGGATCGCGATCGTCGCCGCCGCCGCGAGCTCCGCCACCGTCGCGCCGACGATCTGCGTCGTGCCCATGCTGCTCGGGCCGACCGACCGGAGCTCGCGCGGCAGATCGGCCCAGTACGCCCGCGGGGAGCCCTGGAACGCCGCCTCGACCGGGGGCCGCGGCCAGAACGTCGGCTCCGTGAGGCCGAGCTCCTCGACGAGCACCTCGCGCTCGGCGCGGACGTCGCGCGCCTCCTGCTCGTCGCCCAGCGCGTCGAACGCCTCGGCGAAGCGCTCGAGCGCCGTGACGAGCTGCGTCCTGTTGCCCGAGGCGCGGATGAGCTCGAGCGTCTCCCGGCCGTACGCCCTGAGCTCGCCGACGTCGCGGCCCAGGAGCGAGCGCGCGTGCATCCGGCCGACCCGGCCGAGCCCCACGGCGTACGCGTCGCCCGTCCCCGCCGAGCCGATCTCGACCGCCCGCTCGTAGGCGGCGAGCGCCTCCGGGAGCTGGCCCTGCACGAAGAACACGTCGCCGAGGTACCCCTCGGCCCAGCCGCGCCCCATGCCGATGCCCAGCACGCCGCTGAGGTTGCACGCGTTGGCGAGCAGCACGCGCGCCCGCGCGAGGTGGCCCACGTGAAACTGATGCCGGCCCGCGTACATCGTGCCGACGTACAGGTAGAGCCCGCTCAGGCCGTGCTCCTCGGCGTACGAGAGGAGCTGCGCGGTCGACCGGACGCCGAGATCCCAGTCGAACCGGCCCTCGGCGAGCACCGCGTAGTAGAACCACGTGCCGAGCAGCCGCACCGGGTCGCGCAGGCGCTCGGCGAGGCGCGCGGCGTCGGCGGCGCTCTGCTCGGCCTCGGCGTAGTAGCCCGCCTGGCTCAGCGCGACGCAGAGGATGCCGCGCGAGTGGCACAGCTCGATGTACTCGCCCGCCGCCTCCGCGAGCTCGCAGCCGCGGCGGAGCGGCTCGGTCGCCGGGCCCACCTTGCCGGCCGCGCACAGCGCGCGCCCGAGGATGTTCGCGGGCAGGCACTGGTACGGGCGGAGCTCGGGGCTCGCGCCGACGGCCTGGAGCGCCTTGCGGCTGTGCGCCACGGCGTCGGCGAACTCGCCGCGCACGTAGTGCACGCGCGACAGGGCGCTGGACAGCGCCGCGGTGACGAGCGGCGTCTCCGGCAGCGCGCCCTGCGTGCGGCGGAGCAGATCGAGCGGCTCCGCCGTGCTGCCGAGCAGGCACGCGACGCGCGCGAGCTCGTGGGCGCAGCGGGCCCGGAGATCGATCCGCGCGGGGTCGAGCGGCAGCCGCTCGAGCAGCGCGAGCGCCTGCTTGTGCCGCCGGCTCGCGCCGGGCGGGTCCTGGAGGCGGTCGGCCTCGACCGCCGCGAGCAGGTACGTCTCCGCCGCGCGATCGAGCTCGCCGGCGCGCTCGACGTGGTGCGCGAGCGTCCCCGGATCGCCGCCGCGCAGCTCGATGCGCCGCGCGATGCGCCGGTGGACCTCGCCGCGCTCCTCGGGCGGCACGCGGGCGGAGAGCTGCTCGCGCGCCACGTCGTGCGAGAACGACGTGAGGCGCCCGTCCTCGCTCGTGCAGACGTAGTGCGCGGCGGCGTCGCGCAGGGCGCTGTCGACCTGCGCCGGGTCGAAGAGGCCGAGCTCGACGAGGTCGTCGCGCAGGAACTGGCGGCCGATGAGCGCGGCGACGCCGAGGACCTGGATCGTGGTGGGGTCGAGCGCCTCGATGCTGCGGGAGAGGACGTCCGAGACCGAGGCGGGGGCGCGGTAGTGCGCGTCGGCGCGGGAGAGCTCGAGCGCGCCGCTCCGGCCGCGCTGCAGGAAGCCCTCGGTCTCCATGTTGCGGACGACCTGGATGTTGAAGAGCGGGTTGCCGGCGGCGAGCAGCGGGACGCGGCGGACGAGCTCCTGCACGAGGTCGTCGCCCGCGCCGCGGCCGAGCGCGGAGAGCAGCGCCCGGTTCGCCTCGGGCGGGAGCGGGCCGAGGTCGAGGCGCTCGACGTTCTTCCACGCGAGCCACCCCGCCGTGCGCGGGGTCATCGGCGACGAGCCGGGCGAGCCGCGCACCCCGGCCGAGGCCGGCGGGGGCAGGGTCGAGCCGGCCACGCTGCGCGCGCCCGGGAACGGCGGCCGGGCCGTGGCGAGCAGCAGGACCGGCATCTCGGCGAGGTGGTCCGAGATCCGCAGGAGGACGTCCTGCGTCGCCTCGTCGGCCCAGTGGACGTCCTCGATCGCGAGGACGACGGGGATCTCCTCGGAGATCGCGCCGAGCAGCCGCAGGAGGAGATCGGCGATCCAGCGCGTGCCGCCCGGGCCGATGGCGCCGCCCTCGTCGGCGAGCCCGACCGCGCGGATGAGCTCGGGGACGAGCCCCTGGAGCAGGGCGGCGTCGTCGGCGACCACGAGGCTGACCAGGCGGCGGATGCGGGCCGCGCGGCTGTCGGTGTGCCGCTCCAGCCAGAGCGCGACCTGCGTCAGCGCCTCGCGGATCGCGGAGTAGGGGACGAGCCCGGAGAGCTCGCGGCACCTGCCGTACGCGACGATGGCCGTGCCCGTCTGCTCGACGCTCCGGAGCAGCTCGGTGACGAGGCGGCTCTTGCCGACGCCCGTGTCGCCAACCACCACGGCCGGCCGCGGCTCGCCGAGCACCGCGCTCTGGAGGAGCTCCGTGAGCCGGCCGAGCTCCAGCTCGCGGCCGATGAACGGCGCGTCGTCGAGGGCGTCGGGCGCGGCGGCGTCGCGCTCGCGCTCGGCCGCCTCGGCGGCCGGGGGCTGCGAGGTGCCGTGGAGCGTGACGTAGTAGAGCTCCTTGAGCCGCGCGCAGAGCCGGGCCGCGCTCGAGAAGCGCCGCGCGGGGTCGCGGTGCATGAGCTCCTCGACAAGCGCGACGACGGGCGCCGGCGTCTCCGGGGCGACGTGGGCGAGCGGCACGAGGGTGCCGTAGACCTTCTGGTTGATGACGCTGTCGACGGTGCCGTCCGCGAACGGGAGGCGGCCGGCGAGCAGCTCGTAGAGCACGACGCCGACCGCGTAGAGGTCCATGCGGGGGCTCGGGCGACCGAGCGCGCCCCGCTTCAGGCACTCGGGCGCGAGGTAGGCGATGGTGCCCGCGTTGACGCGGACGTGCTCGGGCTGAAAGCTCACCGTGAGCGTGGCCAGGCCGAAGTCGAGGATCTTGAGCCGGGGCTCGTACGGATCGGTGAGGACGATGTTGCTCGGCTTGAGGTCGAGGTGCAGCACGTTGAGCGCGTGGCAGTGGGCGAGCGCCTCGGCCACGCGGCGCGCGATGCGCAGGGCCTCGATCGTATCGAGCGGGCCCATCCGCGCGAGGTACCGGTCGAGCGTCTCGCCCCGCACGAGCTCCATCGCGAGGTAGAGGCCGATGCCGTCGAGGACGCCGTATGAGGAGAGCTTCACGAGCGACGGATGGCGCAGCCGGAGCAGCGCCTCGATCTCGTTCTGCTGGGCGAAGAGCTGCCCGACGTTCTGGGCGCTCACTTCCTTGAAGATCTTGATGGCGGCGTCGTTCCCGGACTCGTCGTGGCCGCGGAACACGGCGCCGAATCCGCCCTCGCCGAGCGGCTCGTCGATCGTGTACTCGCCAATCCTGGCGCCGCGCTCGATCAAGGGACCGCCGACCATCGCTCCTGCCCTTCCGAGTACTCCGTCATCGCTCGCAGAAGCCTCATGATACTCCGGACGCGGCGCCGTGACGCCGCGCAATGGCCCTCTTCACGGCCATTTGGCGCCTCGGGGCGCCTCGCGCCTCGACGGCTTGCTGCATCGCGCGTGTCTGGACAAGAAACGTGCGTGTCACGCTGGGGCAGCAATTCTGGTGCTCACCGGGATCTTCGCGCCCCGCGCGCGCTCGCGCGGTGACAGGGAAAGTGAGCCCGCATCCAGAGTTGCGCTTCGACCCCAGGATCGGGGCCGGAAATGACGACGGCGGCGACCCCCTTCAGGAGGGGGACCGCCGCCGCGTCCGGACTCAAACCGTTCCGGGGATCAGGTCCCGCCGCTGGCCGAGCCGCTGACGCTCGCGCTCGCCTTGATGTTGACGTCGATCGAGGCCGTCGCGCTGGCCGACGCGTCGACCGCGGCGGCGACGCAGGCGACCGCCTTGCCGCCGGCCTGGAGCGCCGCGTCCTTGACCTCGACGCCGGCCTTGCCGACGCCGGACACCGCCGCCGCCAGCTTCTTGCCGGTCCCGAGCTGGACCTTGGCGATCGCCGGGAGCGACGTCCGGAGCGCCGCGATGAGCTTCTGCGCGTCGGCGTTCACCTTGCCGTTCGCCACGATGCGGACGTTCGGCGGATCACACGACGCCGTGCCGGCGGTCTTCGCCGTGCACTGCATCTGGCAGCTCGGGTCGATGCTCGGGGGCTTGAAATCGCCCGAGCACTTCGGCTCCTTGATCTCGGCGCTGCAGCCGCCCGAGCACGAGCCCGAGCACTTGGCCGCCGCCTTGATCTCGCAGGAGCCCGAGCAGGAGCCCTCACAGGTGCCGGAGCAGGTGCCCTCGGCCTTGGCGTCGCACTTGCCGTCGCAGGTGCCCGCGCAGGCCGCGCCCTTCGAGTCCTTGCCGTCGCACTTGCCGTCGCACTTGCCGCCGCAGGTGCCCTTGAAGCCGACGTCGCACTTGCCCGAGCAGCTCGCGTTGCAGGTGCCGGAGCACGCCGCGCCGGCCTCGACGCTGCACTTGCCCTTGCACTCGGCGTCGCACTTGCCGCTGATCTCGCCGCCCTCACAGCTCGCCTCGAGCTTGCCGGGCTGCACCGGCGAGCCGCAGTCGCCGAGGCACTTCTGCATGGCGGTGACGTCGGCGTAGCACTTCGGCGGCTCGATCTGGACCGCGAGCTTCGCCTCGGCGTTCGCCTTGACAGCGGCGTTCACCTTGGCCGAGACCGCGTTGCAGACCTTCTCGGCGCCCTTGCCGCCGCCCGCGTCGGCCTTGAGGTCGGCGTCGCTCATGCCGAGATCCTTGCCGAGCTTGCCGCACGAGGCGATGAGGTCCGCCTCCATGTCCACCGTGAGCTTGTCGAGCGAGGCCGCGGCCTCCAGGAAGCCCTTGATCTTGCCCTGGACATCGGCGCCGCCCTCGAACTTGAGGTCGGCGATGCCGCCGTTCTTCAGCTCCTCGCAGCCGCTCGCGGCGGACGCCAGGTCACCGGCGGGCCCGGGCAGGCTGTCCGCGCCGGGGATCCCCTTGCCACCACAGTTCACGAGGAGAGGCGAAGCCAGCCCGAGCAGGGCCACGGGCATCGCAAACAACTTCCATCGATTGACGCTCATCTCTGAAACCCTCCGGCACCTCGATGGGTACCCCTTGGGGCGCGGACCCTACACCAACGACCGCGACCTTGAAAGCCGGGACAGCCGCGATCCTGCGCGGCCGTCGCTCGCAATGCCGAGCAGCCCCCGCACTCCGGGCCCCAGCGATAGAGCGCCCTATTGCCCCAAGTCACGATGGCTGTAAAGAAACAAGCGGAGAGCGCCGAGCGGCGAACTCCGTTGACACCGGTGGACGCCGCGTGATGTCGACCGCCGCGGCGCTCCCCCCGGCGCGCCGCTACTCGTCGTCGTCGAAGGGGAGGGGGAGCTGCGCGAGCGGGCGCGCGCCGACCGTGGGCCCGCCCTTCTTCTCGAAGAGCGCCTGCTCGCGCGCGATGTCGGCCTCGACGAGCTCCTGGTTGTCGTAGGCGAACGCGAGCGCGTCGAGCACGCGCGCGGGCCCGAGGTTCGGGTAGCGCTTGAGCAGCGTCTCGACCGACGCGCCGCCGCGGTGCCACGCCCAGAGCCGCCGGACCGGGACGCGCGATCCGGCGACGTGCGGGCTGCCGGCGAGCACCTGGGTGTCGCACCGAACGTGAGGGTGGGGGACGCGGATTCGCGGGAGCACCGGCGCGGCCATCGCGCTGCGGAGCCTAGTACCGGTCGCGATCGGATGGAAGGGCGCTGCGAGCCGGCGGGCACGCTCGGCGCCGCCCGGCGCTCCGCCCGCACGCCCGCGCGTCGTTGTCGTCAGAGGCGTCGTGGCGCGCCGTTCGGCCTTCCGCCGGCGCGATCGGAGCTAGCCTACGCCGCGGAGGCGCGCGAGCATCGTGCCCGTCGTCACCGACCGGAGCTCATCCACCATGACCCAAGCCGAGAAGAACCCGCTTCGCGAAGGAATGCCCGAGGAGCGAACCGCCTCGCCGGCGGCGCTCGTCATCTTTGGCGCCTCGGGCGACCTGACCCGGCGCAAGCTGCTGCCCGCGGTCTACAACCTGGCGCTCAGCCGGCTCCTGACCGGCGGCTTCGCCGTGGTCGGCGTGGCGCGGCGTCCGAAACCGGATTTCGCCCAGGAGATGCGCGAGGCGGTCGGGAAGTACTCGCGGCGCCCGCTCGAGGAGGCCGCCTGGAGCGAGCTGGAGAAGGGCATCAGCTACGTTCAGGGGGCGTTCGACGAGCCCGAGACCTACACGCGGCTCGCCGCGGAGCTCGAGCGGCTCGACGCCGAGCGCGGCACCCGCAAGAACCGGGTCTTCTACCTGGCCGTCGCGCCCGACCAGTTCGCGCCCATCGTGCGCGGCCTGCGCGCGGCGAACCTCGTCGCGCCGCCGTCGCACGAGAAGGACGCGCCGTTCCAGCACGTGGTCGTCGAGAAGCCGTTCGGCGAGGACCTGGCGAGCGCCCGCACCCTCAACCGCGACCTGCTCGCCCACCTCGCCGAGTCGCAGATCTACCGGATCGATCACTACCTCGGGAAGGAGACGGTCCAGAACCTCCTCGTCCTCCGGTACGGCAACACGATCTTCGAGCCGCTCTGGTCGCGGCAGCACGTCGATCACGTGCAGATCACGGTGGCCGAGGAGATCGGCGTCGAGGGCCGCGGCAAGTTCTACGAGAAGGTCGGCATCACGCGGGACATCGTGCAGAACCACGCGCTCCAGCTGCTCACGCTGGTGGCGATGGAGCCGCCGTCGTCGTGGGACGCGGACGCGGTGCGCGACGAGAAGGTGAAGGTGCTGCGGACGCTCCGGCCGATCGAGGGGCCGGACGTGCTGTCGTCGACGGTGCGCGGGCAGTACGCGCCCGGCATCGTGCGCGGCGAGAAGGTGCCCGGCTACACCGAGGAGCCCGACGTGGCGAAGGACTCGAAGACCGAGACCTACGTCGCGATGAAGCTCCACCTGGACAGCTGGCGCTGGGGCGGCGTGCCGTTTTACCTGCGCGCCGGCAAGCGGCTGGCGAAGCGGGTGGCCGAGGTGGTGCTGCACTTCAAGCCGCTGCCGCACGGCCTGTTCAAGGGCGCCCCCGGCGCCACCGACGAGCCGAACGCGCTCGTGATGCGCCTCCAGCCCGACGAGGGCATCTCGCTCCGGTTCGCGGCGAAGATCCCGGGCAGCGGCATCGCGATCCGCGGCGTGACGATGGACTTCCGGTACGGCGCGGCGTTCGGCTCCAGCACGCCCGAGGCCTACGAGCGGCTCCTGCTCGACGCGCTGCGCGGCGACGCCACGCTGTTCACGCGCGCCGACGAGGTCGAGGCGCAGTGGGGCTTCGTCGATCCGATCTTCGAGGGGTGGGGGACGCAGAACGCGCCGATCGCGCGCTACGCCGCGGGCACCTGGGGCCCGCCGGAGGCCGACGCCCTGGTCGAGCCGACGGCCGATCCGTGCGGCTCGCGCGGCGACCGCAAGCCCTCGGAGCGGGCCTGGAGGCGGCCGTGAGCGCGGAGCGCATCGCCGCGGTGATCAAGCGGGTCGAGGCGGAGCTCGCCGAGTTCTGGTCGGCGCCCGACGAGTCGCGGCCGGAGCCGGCCCCGAAGACGCGCGCGTCGACGATGAACTTCGTCGCGGTGGGCAGCCGCGCCGAGGTCGAGCGCCTGAAGGAGCAGGCCGAGGAGCTCGCCGAGACGCACGCGGGCCGGACGCTGCTCATCACGCTCGACGACCGGCTCGATCCGCTGAGCGTCCAGGCCGACTGGTCGGCCACGTGCCGCCGCGCCGGGGAGGTGCCGATCTGCTACGACCGCGTGGAGCTGACGTTCGGGGTGGCCGCCGCCGAGCGCGTCGCGTCGGTGGTGAGCGCGCTGACGATCTCCGACGTGGCCGTGATCGTCGAGCTCGCGCCGGGCGCGCCGAACGTGCTCGGCGACGCGCTCGCGCCGATCTGCGATCGGCTCGTGTTCGACTCGGCCGAGACGTGCATCGAGCGCATCGCGGAGGTGGCGCGCGAGACGAGGGCGCCGCTCGCGGACCGGGCGTACGTGCGGACGTTCTCGTTCCGCGAGCTCGTGGCCCGGTTCTTCGACGACATGCCGGAGGCGTGCCGCGCGATCCGGCGGGTGGAGATCGCGCGCAGCGCGGGGTCGAAGCCGGATCCGGCGGCGCTGTTCCTCGGCTGGATGGGCTCGCGGCTCGGATGGACGTTCGTTTCGCGTGGGCCGGGGCAATCCGGCGGAGCCGGCGTGGTCGGCCGCGCCCGCGCGGCGGACGGCGCGCCGATCGAGATCGCGCTGGTCGACGGGCCGCCGGCGGAGGAGCAGGCGTGGCGGCGGATCGACGGCGTGCGCCTCTGGACGTCGCTGCGCGGCGAGCCGCTCGCGCTCGGGTGCGTGCGGCTCGACAAGGCGCCCGCCACGGTGCGGTGGACGATGGAGGGGGCGCGGTCGGCCGAGCACCTCCACCCGCTCGGCTACCGCGACGAGACGTGGGTGCTGACGAAGACGATCGACTCGCTGGAGGGCGATCGGCTGCTGCGCGAGGCGGTGCTCGCCGCCGCGGCGTGGAGCGCCCTCTGAGCCGGCCCGGAGCAGAAGTAGATGTAGATGAGGAGGACCGAGATGAACGGTGGTGGTGAGGAGACGTGCGTCGCGGCGGACGCGGCGGAGCTCGCGCGCCTCGGGGCGGAGCTCATGGCGCGCGCGATCTCGGCGGCGATCGAGGCGCGCGGCGTCGCGCGGATCGCGCTGTCCGGCGGGAGCACGCCGTCGGATGCGTACCAGCGGCTCGCGGCGCTGTCGCTCCCGTGGGCGCAGACCGAGTGGTTCTGGGTGGATGAGCGCGCGGTCGCGCCCGACCATCCCCGCTCGAACTACGGCGCCGCGCGCCGGGATCTCGCGGCGGCGCGCATCCCGGACGAGCGCTTCTTCCGGATGGAGGGGGAGGCGCCCGAGCTCGCGGGGGCCGCGGCGCGCTACGAGCAGCTCCTGCGCGCGCGCTTCGGGGTCGCGTCCGCGGTGGCGTTCGACCTGATGACGCTGGGGATCGGCGACGACGCGCACACGGCGTCGCTCTTCCCCGGGACGGGCGCGGTCGGCATCGACGATCGCCTGGTGGCCGCGATCCCGGCGCAGCCGGACAAGGGGCTGGAGCCGCGGCTCACGCTGACGGCCCCGGTGATCCGCGAGGCGCGGTTGAAGCTGCTCCTCGCGCGCGGGGCGAGCAAGCGCGCGGTCCTGGAGCAGGCGGCGCGGACGGGGCCGGCCGACGAGGTGCCGGCGCGCGTCGTGCGCGGCGGGGCCGGACGCCTCGTCTGGCTGCTCGACGCGGCGGCGGCGCCGGCCGGGTAGGCCGCGCCCGGGCTCGCCCCGGCGCTTGCGCTCAGGGCTTCCTGGACGACGCGCCGGGCCGGGGCGCCCCGTCGGTCTGCGCGGCGAGCTCCTTCGCGACGGTGAGCGCGCCCCGGACGCCGACGAGGGGATCGGTGACCACCGCGACGGGCACCCCCTCGAGGAGCGGCGCGAGGCGGCCCTTCTTCAGGAAGGACTTCATGAACAGCTCGCGCCGGGCGGTGACGAGGTTCCTCGCGATGTTGCCGAGGACGAAGACCCCGCCGAGCGCGAGCTCGCGCAGGGCGAGGTTGCCCGCCTCGGCGCCGTAGATCTCGACGAACAGGTCGACCGCGCGCGCGGCGGGCCGGAACGCGCGCGCGAGCCCGAGCTCGGAGATCGCCGCGTTGCGGTCGCCCTCGGCGAGGCGGCGCTCGATCGCGCGCGGCACGCGGGCGGCGCGGGCGGCGAAGAAGTCGAAGAGGGCGCCGAGCCCGTCGCCCGAGAGGACCCGCTCGTAGCTCACGTGATCCGGGTACCGCTCGGCGAGGAACTGCCACACCTCGATCTCGAGGGCGGAGCGCGGGGCGAAGTCGGCGTGACCTCCCTCGGTCGGGAGCGTCAGGTGGCGGGCGCCGTCCCAGATGAGCCGGGCCTCGCCGAGCCCGGTGCCGGCGGCGATGACGGCCAGGTTGTTCCCCTTCGGCCGCGGCCGGTGCTCGGTGAGCGGCGTGATGGCGGCGCGGGGGATGTGCAGGCAGCCCCGGGCGCCGACCACGAGGTCGTTCACGAGCAGGACGCGCGCGATCTTGAGCCGGCGCGACAGCTCGCGCTCCGCGAGGCGCCAGGGCAGGTTCGTGACGGCGGCGGCGTGGTCCTTGATGGGGCCGGCGACGCCGAGCACGGCGACCGCGGGGTGGGGCGCGTCGCTGCGGACGAGGAAGGGGAGGGCGATCTCCTCGAAGCTCGCGTGCTCGCGGCTGCGGAAGACCGCCTCCGAGAGCGGCTTGCCGCCGGAGGCGTCGTAGAGCGCGAGCCGGGTGTTCGTGCCTCCGATGTCGCCGACGAGCAGCGACGGGGCCACGGTCTTCTTGGTCCTTGCCACGCGGGCGCCCTGCCAGCGCCCTGCGTCGGCGGCAAGGCGATCCGTCATCGGGCGAGCGCGGCCGAGGCGATCGTCTCGAGCGGCCCTCGGGCCTCGAGCGATCGCACCGGCGCCGGCGCCCCGTGGTTCACGAGGCCCCTCGTCGATGTCCCGCCTTGACCGGGGCCCCGCCTCCGGTCGAGAGTGCCGGCGTGCAGCGGCTGTTCCCCGCGCTCCTGGTCGCGCTTGCCGGCCTCGTCTCTCCCGCCGGCCCAGCGTTCGCCGAGGCGGCGCCGGGCGCGCTCGCGCAGCTCTCGCCGTCGCCTGCGCCCGCGCAGCTCGCGCAGGGCGCGCCCGCGCCGCCGTCGCAGCAGCGCGCGCCGCCGCCTCCGCCGCGCGCGCCGGTGACGCCGCCGCTGCGCGCGCCCGCGCCGGTCGTCTCCGCGCCGCCATCCGCCACGCAGGTCGCGCCGCGATCCGGGCAGGTCACGCCGGCGCCGCCCGCGCAGGCCACCTCCGCGCCGCCGGCGCAGCTCGCGCCGGCGCCGGCGTCGGCGCCGCCGCCCACGCAGGCCGCGTCGGCGCCGCCCGCGCCGGTCACCTCCGCGCCGCCGGCGCAGCTCGCGCCCGCTCAGGTCGCCGCCACGCCGGCGCAGCTCGCGCCCGCGCCGGAGTCCGCCGAGGCCGCGTCGGAGGCGGCGGCGCAGCTCGCGCCCGCGCCGCCTCCGCCCGTGCAGCCGCCGCTCGTGCACGTCGCGCCGTCGCCCGCGCCGGCCCCGTCGCCGGTCGCGCAGGTCGTGCTGGCGCCCGCGCGGCCGGCGCCGCCCGCGCCCGCGCCGCCAGCTTCGAGCGCTGACCCGGGCGAGCCGCCCGCGCCCGACCCCCAGCCACCGCCTCCGACGGCCGAGCAGCCCGAGGCGCGCGTCGAGCTGCTCGGCCGCACGGTGTTCGCCGTCCGTGTGCACCGGGGCAGCCTCTCTCCTCCGGAGCGCGCCCGCGAGGCGGCGAAGGTGCTGGAGCGCGCCGCCCAGGAGAAGCAGGTCCCCGAGGTCCGCGTCGACGAGCAGGCGGGCGTGGCGATCGTCTACGTCGGCGAGAGCCCGCTCATCCACCTCGGGCCCGAGGACGCCGTCGTGGCGGGCAACGCCACGGTCTCCGTGCACGCCGCCGCGGTCGCCGCCACGGTGCGCGACGTCCTCGCCAAGGAGCACAGCCGGAGCCGCCTCGCGACGAGCGTGTTCTCGTTCTCGCTGCTCATCTTCTCGGGGCTGATCGCGCTGCTCCTGCTCCGCAAGGTCGGCGAGCTCGTCGAGCGGGCGCGCGCCTGGGTCGCCGAGCATCCGGAGCGGCTCCCGGCGCTACACGTCCGTGGCATCGAGATGCTCCGGCCCGCCGCGTCCCAGGGCGCGCTCTCGGTCGCGCTCGGCGCCGCCGGCATCCTCGTCCGGGTGGGCATCGCCTACATCTGGATCCTCTTCGCGCTCTCCCTGTTCGAGTCCACGCGCAACTACAGCCAGAAGCTCACCGGCTTCGTGCTCGCGCCGATGTCGGATCTCATGGGGCGCATCGCGCGGAGCGTCCCCGTGCTCGTGCTCGCGATCCTCGCGACGCTCGCGGTCATCGTCGTCATCCGCTTCGTGGGGCTGTTCTTCGGGAGCGTCAGCCGGGGCGAGACGTCGCTCGGGTGGCTCCCCTCCGACCTGGCGGTCGCGACCGGGGTCCTCGTCCGCTTCGGCATCCTCGTGGCCGCGCTGCTCCTCGCGGCGCCGCTCATCACGGGCACCGACGAGGGGGCGATCACGCGGGTCGGCTTCGTGGTGCTCGCGTCGGCCGGGCTCGCCGCCACGCCGCTCATCGCCTCGGCGGCCGTCGGCCTCTCGGTCATCTTCGGGCGGCGCCTGCGCGTCGGCGATGTCGCCGACGTGGGCGGCCGGTCCGGGCGGGTCCGCGAGCTGACGCTGCTCGAGGCGCGCCTCGAGGACGAGGACGGGTGCGTCGTGCGCGTGCCCCACCTGCTCAGCCTGTTCCATCCGACGCGCGTCCGCGGCCGGCCTCCCCTCGTGGCCCTCGAGATCAGCGTCGACCCCTCCGCCGATCTCGAGCGGGTGCGGGAGCTGCTCCTGAAGACGGGCTCGGGCCTCGGCAGCCGCGCCCGCGCCGTGCTCGTCGCGATCGACGACCGGGGCGCGCACTTCCGGGCCACGATGGCCTGCGACGGCGACGACGTGCGCAGCCGCTGGCTCACCGCCGTGGCGCAGGCGCTGCTCGCCGCGGGCATCCCGCTTGGGCGCGCGCCTGTGCCCTCCGGCGCCGCGCCGCGCAGCGCGCCGCAGGACCGGGGCGCGGCCTCGTGAACGCCATCTGGCTGCTGATGGGGCTCCTCGTGCTGTCGTACCTCGGCAGCTCGCTCGTCAGCGGCCGCGTGCTGCGGGGCATCGGCCTCCCCTCGGGCGCCGAGTACGTGGTGCTCGGCTTCGTGCTCGGGCCCTCGGCGCTCGGGCTGCTCGAGCCCTCGTCGCTCGCCGCGTTCGAGCCCGTGGCGGGCGTCGCGCTCGGCTGGCTCGCGATGGTCGTCGGCCTCGATTTCGGCTTCGTCGGCAACCGCCGTGTCCGTCCGTCGCGCATGGCGCTCGGCGTGCTGATGAGCCTCTTGACCGGCGGCGCGGTGGCCGCCGCGGTGTGGTTCGCGGCGGCCCGCGGCGCGCCGTCGCTGGAGCCCGGCGACCGGGTGCTGCTCGCGGCGGGCGTGGGCGCCGTCTCCGCCGAGACGACGCGGCACGCCGTGCTCTGGGTGACGCAGCGCTACAGCGCGAGCGGCAAGCTCTCGGATCTCATCGCCGACATCGCCGACTGCGACGACCTCGGGCCGCTGCTCATGATGGGCGGCGCGTTCGCGCTCGTCCCGCAGGCGACGGGCCACTGGCCGCTCCCGTTCTGGGGGTGGACGATCGTCACGGCGCTCATCGGCGTGGTGCTCGGGCTCGTCGCGGTCGTGCTCCTCGGCAGCGATTTTCGCCTGATCCAGAGCTGGGGCGTGCTGCTCGGCACGTCGCTGCTGACGATCGGCACGAGCGCCCGGGTCGGCCTGTCGCCGCTCTTCGCGACGTTCGCGATGGGCGTGACCATCGCCGCGATCTCCCGGCACCGCGAGGAGATCGTCGCGATGGTCGCGCCGACCGAGCGGCCGGTCATCCTGCCGGCGCTGCTGCTCGCGGGCGCGTATGTGAGCCCGAAGGCGGCGCCGTTCCTGCCCTGGATCGTGGCGATCGCGCTCGCGGCGCGGGTCGCTGGCAAGCTCGGGACGGGCCTCGTCTTCCGGGTCATGTCGCCGGACGCCCGCGGCACGTCGCCGTGGCTCGGCCTGGGGCTGCTCTCGTCCGGCGCGGTGGCCATGAGCGTCGGCCTCGCCTTCGCGCTGCGCTTTCCGGGCCCGGTCGGGCACACGGTCCTCTTCGCCGCGGCGGCTGCGGCCGTGTTCGGCGAGGTCGTCGGGCCGCAGGCGCTGCGCGCCACGCTCCGCAAGGCCGGCGAGCTCGCCGCGCCCGAGCGGGAGTCGCTCTTCTTTGGCCGCGGGCTGGCCCGCGCCGCGCGAGACGCCCCGCCGGGCGACGGGGATGCCCCGCCGTCGTCCGCGGCCAGGCGGGGGGAGGGGTAGGAGGTGTCACCGTGAGCGCTGCAGCACTTCCTGACGCTGGGCCCGTTTCGCCCGCCGGGCCCGCAGGGCCTACCGGGCCCGCCGAGCCCCACGGCGCGCCTGCCGCCCGCCATCACGGGTCGGCCCCCAAGGGGCCGCTGAACCACCTCACGCACGCGGTCGCGCTGGTGATCCTGTTCGGGGTGCTCTACGCGACGACGCGCGCGGTCCCCCACGACCACGGGCTGGCGGGCACCATCGCCTCGATCGGCTTCCTCCTGCTCGCCGGCACGCTCGCGAGCGAGCTCGTCGAGCCGCTCGGCCTGCCGCACCTCTCGGGCTACATCCTCGCGGGCGTCATCGCGGGGCCGCACGTCCTCAAGCTCGTCGATCACCACGCCGTCGAGGAGATCTCCCGGGTCAACGCGCTGGCGCTGGCGCTCATCGCGCTCGCCGGCGGGGCCGAGCTCCGGATCGAGATCGTCAAGAAGAGCCTGAAGAGCCTCCTCTTGCACAACGTCGTCCAGACCGTCCTCGTCTTCGTGGCGATGACCGGCGTCTTCTACGCCGCGCGCTCGCTCGTCCCGTTCGCCGCCGATCTCTCGACCACCGCGGCGTTCGGCGTGGCGATCCTCTGGGGCGTGATCGCGGTCACCCGCAGCCCTTCGGCCGTGCTCGGCATCCTCTCGCAGACGCGCGCGACGGGGCCTGTCGCGATGAACACGCTCGCGTTCGTGATGACGTCGGACATCATCGTCATCGTCGTGACGGCGATCGCGCTCTCCACGGTGCGGCCGCTCATCGAGCCGGGCACGACGATGTCCATGCACGAGATCGAGCTGCTCGGCCGCGAGATCCTCGGGAGCATCTCGATCGGCACGACGCTCGGGCTCGCGCTCGCGGCCTACATGCGGCTCATCGGCCGGCAGCTGATCCTTGTGTTCGTGGCGCTCGGCTTCGGCGCCACCGAGGTGCTGCGTTACCTCCGCTTCGACGCGCTGCTCGTGTTCGTGGTCGCCGGGTTCGTCGTCGCGAACCTGTCGAAGCAGGGCGAGAAGCTGGTGCACGCCGTCGAGGACGCCGCGAGCGTGGTGTTCGTGCTGTTCTTCGCGACCGCGGGCGCGCACCTCGACTTGCCGCTGCTCCGGCTGATGTGGCCTGTCGCGCTGCTCTTCGGCGTGTCGCGCGCCCTCGTGACGTTCGTGGCGAGCCGGATCGGCAACCGGCTCGCGGACGACCCGCCGGTGCTCCGGAAGTGGGCCTGGTGCGGGCTGGTCTCGCAGGCCGGGCTCACGCTGGGCATCAGCCTGACGATCGAGCGCGCGTTCCCGAGCCTGGGCGCCGGCTTCCGCGCGCTCGTCGTGGGGTGCGTGGCGCTGAACGAGGTGGTCGGTCCGATCCTCTTCAAATACGCGCTCGACCGCGCCGGCGAGACGGCCGTCGAGGCCTCGCGCGGGTCGCTGCCGAACATCGGGCGCCACGGGTGATCTGCGGCCGGCTCACGGGGTGAACCGGAGCGAGTAGCTCACCACGGTGGGGCCTTTCCTCGGCTTGAGGAAGTCGATCTGCTCGAAGACGCCGACGACGCACGTCGTGAACGCCTCGCCCTTGAGCGCCGTCCGTGGCTTGCGCACCTCGGCCTTGCCGCCGTCCTTCTCGATGCGCAGGTCGATCCCGAAGTCGCCGGCCTTCGCCGGGTCCTCCGCGAGCGCGAAGCAGCGGCGGAAGTCGTCGAAGTGGGGGGCGACCGAGCGCTTGATCGGCTCCTTGGTGAAGTCGTCGTGCGGCCCGCCGCCGATGTGCATGCCGATGTTCGCGACCTTCACCTTCGGCAGCGGCGCGGCGTCGGCCGGGGCCACCGGGTCGGCCGCGGCGCTGGCGGTGGGGGCGGCGGGCGCGGCGGAGGCTGCGGCGCTCGCCGCGGGCGCGGCAGAGGCCGTGGGAGCTGCGCTCGCGGCTGCGGAGGGCGGCGACGGCGCGGCGCTCGGGGGCGCGGATTGCGTCGCCGCAGTCGGGGGCGCGACGCTGCGGTCGGTGCGCTCGCTCGGGGGCGTGGTGCGGGGCGAGCAGCCTGCTGCCGCGGCGGCGAAGGCGAGGGGAGCAGAGAGCGCGAGGAGGAACGGAGCGGGACGGCGCATGATGGCGCGCGAATCTACTGCGGCTCGCGGCGATCCAGGAAGCGCGGACGGCGCGGTGCGCCTTGGCGCCTTTGCCTTTTTTCTGTTCTCTCTCTACTGCCCCGTCGCCTCCCGCCGCTTCCGCACCGCGTCGTTGTGCTCGTCCAGGCTCTCGCTGAACCTGTGGCGACCCCCGCCGGCCGCCACGAAGTAGAGGTACTTCGTCGCCGCCGGCGCGAGCACGGCCGCGATCGACGGCGCCCCTGGGTTGGCGATCGGCCCGGGCGGCAGCCCCGGGTGCGCGTAGGTGCTGTAGCGGTTCCTCGGGTCGCGCACCACGGCGGGCGTGGGCTTGCCGCCCCACTCGGCGCACGACGGCGCCTGCTCGGGCCACGCGACGCAGCCGTAGAGCGCCGTCGCGTCGGACTGCAGCCGCCGCGAGCGGAACGCAGGATCGAGGAGCCGGTTCAGGAACACGCTCGCGATGAGCGGCCGCTCCTCCGCGACGACCGCCTCCTTCTCGACGATGGAGGCGAGCGTCAGCACCTCGCGGCGACCCCAGCCGAGCGTCGCCTGGAGCGCGGCGAACCCGTCCTTGCTCTCGCCCGCGAGCGCGCTCCAGCGCCGGTCGGACTCGGCGACGAGGCGCTTCGCGACCTCGCGCGCGTCGGTGTCCAGCGCGAGCTCGTACGTCGCCGGAAAGAGGTACCCCTCCACGCTCTCGGCCCCCACGGCGCCGCCGCGCTCGATGCCGAGCGCGTCCAGGAACGCGCCGTCCGCGGTCGCGGCGAGGAACGTCTTCCTGCCGGCGACGTGCAGCTTCTCCAGCCGGGCCGCGACGTCGAAGCGGTTCCAGCCCTCGGGGATCGTGACCTTCGCCGTGGGACGCCCCTCCGCGCGCGTGAGCAGCTGCCGCAGCTCCCGCGGCGTCGCGCCCTCGAAGAGCAGGTGCGGGCCCGGCACGAACCCCTCGGTGCCGCCGGTGGCGCCGAGGTACAGCGCCATCGCGCGCTCGCTCTCCACGAGCCCCTCGGCCCAGAGGAGCGAGGCCGCCTCGCCCGCGTCGAGCCCCTCCGGCCAGTTGATCTCCACGACGCGCCCCCGGTCCGGGGCCCTCATGCGACCGAAGCCGATCATCAGCGCGAGCAGCGCCGCGCCCGCCGCCGCGAGCGCGCCCGCGAGCCCGAGGAGCAGCGCCCGCCCGCGCTTCGGCCAGGGCCGCGCCGGGCGCCGCGACGCCGGCGCGCGTTGCCCCGCGCCGCGCGCGCGCCGCGCAGGGGTGGTCTTCCGGGTCGACGGCGAGGGCTCGCGCGGGGGCGAGCCCTGCGCGCCGTCGCCACCCGTCCGTCGGTTTCCCGGCCGGCTCGTCCTAGGTCGAACGCTCACCGCCGGGAGTCAAAACCCGAAAGCCGGACCCGCGTCAACGCCCCGGCCGCGGGGCGGGCGGC
>JAICEP010000036.1 GCA_025924095.1 Sorangium sp. | reverse complement strand
GCCGGCGTTCTGTCGACCTTCGCCTCGTGGACGGAGGCAGGACGGTGCCCAGGGCGACGAGCGGCGGTGCGTGGTGTGTGCTGGTTCTCCTCACCTCGTCGGGGAGCGCCGCGGCGGGCTGCATCGCGGCCGCGGCCGACGTCCCGCCCGAGGAGGTGGGCGCCCCGGACCCGGGTAGCGACGCGGCGCCGGCGCCCCGTCCGCCCGCGCCGTGCGCGCTGCCGCCCGAGTTCCTGGTGGGCGCGCCGCCCCGCTTCCCCGCGACGCCCACGCCGCCCCTCGGCCACAGGCCCTCGGCGGCTCCAGGCGATGATGTCTTCGGTCGCTTCCTGCGGTCCACCGTCGTGTTCTGCGGGCCCGACGAGCGGCCGTACTTCCTCCGTTACCGCTTCTACCTCACCGGCCCGCTCTCGGGCCGCTGGCTGCGTCCGCCGCTGGTCCAGCCGCTCTGAGCGCGCCGCCCTGCCGTGCGGCCGGCCTCCTCGCCGCGCGTTGGCCCATGGCGGCAGCGCGGCGTCCGGTTTTTTGACCCCCAGGATCCGCTCGGCTACCTCCTTCGCCCTCACGGGACGAAAGGACGATCATTTGGGCGCACTCAAAGGATCCATCTCATTCTCGAAGTTCTATGTCCGCGGCGAGCTCCCCGACGGGTTCCGCGACAGGTTCGCCGAGCGCATCCAGCTCCGCGCGTTCCGGCCGCTCACGGTCGAGGAGGACGCAGAGCAGCGCGCCGGGTGGTGCTCCATCGAGAACCCGCTCGATTGCGAGCTCGATCACGGCAAGATCTTCTTCAATTCGTACCTCAACCTCGGCCTCAGGACCGATCGGTGGCAGGTGCCCTCGGCGCTCTTCAAGGCGCACTTCGCCGAGGCGGAGCGGGAGCACCTCGCCAAGCGCGGGCGCGAGAAGCTCGGGCGGCGCGAGAAGGAGGAGCTCCGGGCGGTCGTGTCGAGGAAGCTCCGCGCGCAGCTCATGCCGGTGATGAAGGTCGTGGACCTCTCGTGGAACCTGGAGGCCGGCGTCGTGCGGTTCTGGAACCAGTCGCCGCGCGCGCACGAGGGGCTCGCGGAGCTCTTCGAGGACACCTTCGAGCTCGATCTCGTGCCCGAGAGCCCCTACACGGCCGCCCGCGAGCTCGGCTTGACGAGCGAGCAGCTGGCCGCGTTCGAGGTGCTCAAACCCACCGTCTTCCACGCCGAATCGACCCTTGGAGGTGCCCGGTGAGCCTCGCCGAGCTGATCGAGCAGCGCCGATTCGTCGGCCGGGAGTTCCTTGTCTGGCTCTGGTTCGAGAGCGAGCTCTTCGAGGGCCGCTTCTCCCTGGACGCCCTCGGCGCCTGCGAGCTCTGGCTCGAGGGGCAGATCACGCTCGTCCAGGAGAAGGAGCAGAGCCGGCTCAAGGGCGCGGCGCCGAGCAGCGCCCCCGAGGCCCACGAGGCGCTGCGCCAGGGCAAGCTCCCCTCGCAGGCGCGCGTCCGCGTCACCCGCGGAGAGCTCGAGTACGCCTTCCTCTTCAACGCCGACGCGTTCGCGCTGGCGGGCGTCAAGATCCCGAGCGTCGTCAAGGACGCCGCGGACGAGCAGTTCTACGAGCGCATGTACCTCATCGAGGAGCTCGAGACGCTCTTCACCGCGCTCTACGGCGAGTTCCTCGCCCTGAGGCTCAGCGCTGCGTGGGAGACCGGCGTGGCGCCGTTCGTCCGCGCCTGGGTCCGGGGCGAGCCGGTCGACGTGGCCGCCTATCAGAAGCTCCGGGGCAAGCTCGCGCCTGTCCGCGGCGCGGCGAGGTCGAGGACGACCCCGCCGCCCGCGCAGGCGCCCGAGCGCGCGGCGCGCGTGGTCGCCTGAGCCCGCCCTCGGCCGAGCGCCGGCCGCGTCGCGCGCGGCCGGCGCGCTCGCGCCGCTACTTCCCCTTCACCTTGCCGTGGATCTGCTTCGCCTGCGCGAGGTGCTCGCGCAGCTGCGGCAGCGTCGCGGCGGCGAAGGCCTTCAGATCGGCGTCCTTCGCCTCCTTCGCGGCTTTCTCGAACTTCTCGACGTCGTCCTCGTGGTCGTCGACCATCGCGCTCATGTAGGCCCGGTCGAACTCGGCTCCCGTCTTCTTCGACAGCTTGTCGACCTCCTCGCGGTGGTCCTGAGCGAGCTCTTGCGGCACGAGGACGCCCTTCTGCTGCGCGAGCTGCGCGAGCCGCTTGTTCGCCGCCGAGTGGTCGTCGATCATCCGCTGCCCGAAGCGCTTCACCTCCGGGCTCGCGGCGCGCTGCTGCGCGAGCTGCCCGAGCCGCACCTCGAGGAGCCCCCCCTGGCCCGCCTTCTCGATGAACTCCCGATCGGACTTGCTGAGCTTGGTGTCGCCGGCCTGGGCCTGCTGCCCTGTCGAGCCCTGCCCCTGCGCAGCCGTCGAGGCCGGCAAGATCGCCGCCCCCAGCATGATGGTGAATAGAACAGGCTTGAGCATCTCAGTCCCCTCCTTGTCCGGCTCTCACCGGGCGGCCATGCCGAGCGCTCCATGGAACCGGCACGGCCGGACTCCACTGCTCGGCGCCTCCGGGTCGAGCCACCCAGCGTTTGTCGTGAGACCCTGGCGCTCTGGCAAGGGGCAGCGAGCATGGGGCGGCCCGCCCGCGGCCGCGCGGCAGGTGGGCGAGCGCATGGCGGCCGCGAGCGCCGAGCGGCGAGCGTTTCATCGAACGAGCGCTGAAGGAGCCGGCGCGAACGGAGCGGACGGCGATGACGAGCCGGGATAACGCACGCGCCGAGGCGGGTGATTCGAGTTGACAGATCCATCCTGCCGGGCCTTGTATCGAGGCGGATGGACTCCGGAGCGACGCGCGCGCGCGGATCGGACAAGGCCCGTCTGGCCTTCGTCGGCGTCTATCCTCCGCCTTATGGAGGCGTGAGCGTCCATGTCCAGCGCGCAGCGCATCTGGCGCAGCGCCGGTTCGACGTGGAGGTCATCGACGTCCATGCGCCTCCGTCGCTGCCCATCGCGCCGACGTCCTTCCCCGTCTACCGGTGCGGCGCCGGGAGGGCCCCGATGCGCCTGCTTCGCGCGATGGCGCACCTCAGGCGCCGGGGGCGCGACCTCGTTCATTTCCACGTCTCGGCCCTCACGAACTTCAGGACAGCGGCGATCCCCCTTTTGGCGTCGCTGCCGCCGGGGACCTCGAAGCTCATCACGATTCACGGCGGGAGAATCATCTCGAATTACGAGCGTAGCGGCGGGCTCGCGAAGCGCCTCGCGGCGACCGTCCTCCGGCAGTTCGACCACTGCATCGCCGTCAATCGTGACCAGGTTCGGTTCCTGGAGCAGCTCGGCGTGGCTCCCGGCCGGATCTCGTGTCTCCCCGCCTTCTTGCCGCCGACGCCGGTGCGCGACGCGACCCTCGATGCCCGGGTCGAGCCGCTGCGGAGGGCGACAGGCGACCTCCTCCTCGTGTCCGGATTCGCTTTGCGGCTCTATGGCTTCGACGTCGCGATCGAGGCCCTCAAGCTCCTCCACCGCGAGACGGGAGCGAAGCCCGGCCTCATCGTCGTATTTTATACGCAGTACGACAGCACGTACGTCGCCGAGGTCGAGCGAGGGCTCGCCGAGTATGGCAGCGAGCACAGCCTCGTCTTCCGAGATCTCGATCCAGGCAGCTTCTCCTACCTGCTCAGCCTGGCCGATATCTTCCTCCGGCCGACGACGACAGACGGCGATTCCGTCGCGCTCCGCGAAGCCGGCTACCTGGGCAAGCAGGCGATCGCCTCCGATTGCGTGGCGCGTCCCGAGGGCGCGTCCCTGTTCGAGACAGGGAGCGCGAGCTCGCTCCGGCGCGCTATAGAGCGCGCGCTGTCCGACCGGAGCCATGGCCAGCTGTCGCTCGGCTCGGACGACAACGCATCGAAGCTCATGGTGATCTACGAGCAGCTCCTGGGTCGCTGAGGGGCCCGCGGCGGCGCTCGTGCCCGGGGGGGCAGCGCGGGAGGCGGCGCCGCGTTGCAGGGCAAAAGACCCCAAGAACTGGGCCCCGGCCGCTCGCTCTGTCTACCCTCGGCGCCTGTGGTCGGCGATTTCTTCAAGCGCCTCACGAACGGCGTCGTGTTCCTCCTCGCCGCCCTGACTTTCTTCCTCGTCCCCGTCGGCAGGAAGACGGCCGCGCAGCACCTCGTCGCGATCGTCTCGACGCCGCCCGCCAGGGAGGCCGCCTCGGCTTTCGCCCACATCGCTCGGCGCATCACCACGGAGGCGCGTACCGAGCTCGACAAGCTCCGCAACCCGCCGCCCGCGCCGCGCGAGCCGAAGCCGCCGACGGCGAAGGTGAGACCGCCGTCCTAGCCCCGGCCCCGGAGGCCCGCGCTGGGTGAGCGCGCGCAGGGCTCAGCCCTTGCGCGGATCCTTCACGTTCGGGTGCTCGTTGTAGAAGGCGTCGAGGCTCTCCCGGGAGATCTCCGCCTCGATCTCGCCGTCTCTCAGGATCTTCGCCTGACAGCCGAGGCGGCTGCTCGACCGCACGTCGAACGCCTTGTCGAGGATGTCCTCCTCGTCCTCCTCGGCCTCGCTGAGGAGCTCGCGCCCCTTCGTGACGTACACGTGGCAGGTGGAGCACGCGCAGACGCCGCCGCACGCGTCGCCCTCGGGGGCGCCCACGGCCTTCGATGCCTGGAGCACGGTCGATCCCACCGCGACCTCGGTCTCCCATGCGCGACCGTGCGCCAGAAAGCGGACCTTGACCATCAGCTCCTCCTCGCTTCGATGCCCGTCGATGCCGCGCTCGGGCCGCCCGTCTCGGTCGGCGCGCGGCTCGCGTCGTCCCCTCGGTGCTCGGCCAGGTGCGCGTCCACGCCCCTCGCCGCCGCGACCTTCGCCTCGACGTCCTCGACCTGCTTGCCCGCGATCGCCTTGGCCACGGCGCGGTCCATCCGCCGCCCCGCCCACGCGCGCGTCGCCTCGTCGAGCGCGTCCGTCCGCGCCTGGATCAGCCCCGGCCTGTCCCCGCGGATCGCCGCGTCGAGGGCGCTCAGCGCCCCCTCGATCGCCACGCGCTCGCCTGGCTCGAGCAGATCGGCGTCCGCGGCGAGCGCCTTGCGCGTCGCCATCGCCACGCGCTCGCCCTCGACCCGCGCCTCGACAAGCCTCCGCTTGAGCAGGTCCTCCTCCCCGTGGTCCAGCGCCGCGAGGAGCATGTTCTCCACCTCCTCGTCGGTCAGCCCGTAGCTCGGCTTCACCTCGACCTTCTGCTCGACCCCTGTCGTCAGCTCGCGCGCGGTCACGCCGAGCAGCCCGTCGGCGTCGACGCGGAACGTCACCTCGAGCCGCGCCATGCCCGCGGGCATCGGCGGGATCCCCTTCAGCACGAAGCGCGCGAGCGACCGGCAGTCGGCGGCGAGCTCCCGCTCGCCCTGCACGATGTGCAGATCGAACCCGGTCTGGTTGTCCGCGTAGGTCGTGAAGACCTGCCGCGCCCCTGCCGGGATCGTCGTGTTCCTCGGCAGGATCTTCTCGGCCACGCCGCCCATCGTCTCGATGCCGAGCGACAGCGGCAGCACGTCGAGCAGCAGCACCTCGTCGGCGCGCTCCATCGAGCCGGCCAGGATGTCGGCCTGGATGGCCGCGCCGAGCGCCACGACCTCCTCCGGATCGATGTCCTTGAGCGGCGCCTTGCCGAAGAGCTTCGCCACGTGGTCGCGCACGTAGGGCACGCGCGTCGCGCCGCCCACGAGGATCACGCCGTCGACGTCCGCCGCCTGGACGCCCGCGTCGCGCAGCGCGCGGCGGCAGGCGACGCCCGTGCGCTCCAGGAGCGGCGCGATGAGCGCGTTCAGCTCGTCGCGGGTCACGGTGACCAGCTTCGACCCAGGCCGGCCGGAGCTCGCCTCGCCCGCCTGCACGGGCAGCTCGATCTCGACCCGCTCCGCGTCGGTCAGCGCGTGCTTGATGCTGCGGGCGGTGTCGAGCGCGAGCCGCACCACCTCGGGTGTGCGCCGCGTCGCGCCCATCTCCTGGAGCAGCCGCTCGGCGAGCGCCCGGTCCATGTCGTCGCCGCCGAGCGCGCTGTCGCCCCCGGTCGACTTCACCTGGAAGACCCCGTTGTCGAGCAGGAGGACGGTGATGTCGAACGTCCCGCCGCCGAGATCGTAGACGGCGAACAGGCCGTTTTGCTGCTTGTCGAGCCCGTACGCGAGCGCCGCGGCCGTCGGCTCGTTGAGCAGGCGCAGCACCTCCAGCCCGGCCAGCCGGCCTGCGTCCTTGGTCGCCTGCCGCTGGGCGTCGTCGAAGTAGGCCGGCACCGTGATCACCGCGCCGCCGACGGACCGGAGCTCGCGCTCGGCCGAGGTGCGGAGCTCCTTCAGGATCTCCGCCGACACCTCGACGGGCGTCACGACCCTGTCGCGCACCTTGAAGCGCACGCTCTTCGCGTCCTCGGGGCCCCGCGGCTCCACGAACTCGTACGGCCCGAGCCGCCGCGTCTCCGGGTCGTTCGCGCCGCGGCCCATGAAGCGCTTCACGCTGACGATCGTCTCGCGCGGGTGGCCCTGCGCCAGCCGTCGCGCGCTGTGGCCCACGATCGCGTTGCCGCGGTCGTCGTAGTGCACGACCGACGGCACGAGCCGCTCGCCGTTGCAGTCGTCGATGACCACCGGCCGGCCGTCGCGCACGCGGGCGACGATCGAGTTCGTCGTCCCGAGATCGATGCCGATCGGGCTGGGCCTTGCCTTGGGGTCGAAAATTTCGAGGAGGGTCATGTCTGATCCGCGAGTTCTTCTTCGATTGCGCTCACTTCGTCGAGGAAGCGCCGGATGTAGCGGAGCTCGCTCAGCATGGCGAGCACGCCCTTCAGCTGTTCCGGGTCGTTCCCGGCGGCGGCGAAGGCCGCCTGGATCGCGGCGAGGGTCGCCTGCTCGCGCGCCCGCATCGCGCCGCCGAGGCGCGCGATCCGCGCGGGATCGCCCCGCTTCGCCGCCTCGGAGAGCTCCTCGCGCGACTCCATCATCTCCATCAGCAGGGCAGGGGAGGCCTTCTGCTCGCCCTCCTCCCCCCGCGCGATCCCGGCGCGCTGGAGCAGCGCATCGGCCCGGCGGATCGGATCCCTGAGGACGCGCAGCGCGTCGTTCGTCTCGATCGCGCGCCCCAGCGCGAGCCTTCGCTCGGCCGCGGGGGCGCCCGCGTAGCGATCGGGGTGGAGCGCGCGCGAGAGATCGCGGTGGCGCTGCTCCAGCGCGCGCAGGTCGAGGTCGAACCGAGGCTCGACGCCCAGGATATCGAAGGGATCGGTCATCACGTGCTCTGGGGAGGGGCGCCTCGGCGGCGAGGGCGGGCGCTCCCTGCGGCGGCTCAGGCCACCGTGAACGAGTGCCCGCAGCCGCAGCGAGTCGCCTCTTGCGGGTTCTTGAACTTGAAGCCCTGGTACATGAGCGTCTTCTCCCAGTCGAGCACCGAGCCGCCCAGGTAGAGGATGCTCTTCTTGTCGCAGAGGACGCGCACCGTGGCCTTGTCCGGCTCGGCGAACTCCAGGACGAGATCGCCGGAGCGGGGCGGCTTGTCATCGAACTCGATGACGTAGGAGAACCCGGAGCAGCCGCCGCCGCGGATCCCGACCCGGATGGCGCCCTCGGGCGTGCCGCGCTTGGCGAGCTGGGCCCGGACCGCCTGGACCGCCGCGTCGCTCACCGCGAGCGTCCGCTTCGGCTTGGCCTCCGCCTCTGCCGCGGCCCCGTTGCTCTGCGCGGGCGCGGCATGGGCCGTCGTGGCGGGCGCGGGGTAGGCCCCGGCGTCCGCCGGCCTGGTCGTGGTCGTCTCCTCGCTGCTCTGCATGGCGCTGCTCCCTCTGCGGTGCTCCGGGCGCCTCCGCCCCGAAGCCGGTGCTGTTACTCCGCGCTGGCCGACGCGGCGCTCTTGGCGGCGCCTGAAGGCGCCGCGCCGGTGAGCTCCCTCTTCGCCTGCTGCTTGGCCCGGAAGTCGGCGATCGCGCTCTTGATCGCGTCCTCGGCGAGGACCGAGCAATGGATCTTCACCGGCGGCAGGTGGAGCTCCTCGGCGATCATGCTGTTCTTGATCGTCTCCGCCTCGTCGATCGTCTTGCCCTTCAGCCACTCGGTCGCGAGCGACGACGACGCGATGGCCGAGCCGCAGCCGAACGTCTTGAACTTCGCGTCCTCGATGACGCCGCCCTCGCCGACCTTGATCTGCAAGCGCATGACGTCGCCGCAGGCCGGAGCGCCGACGAGCCCGGTGCCGACCTGCTCGTCATTCTTGTCGAGCGTGCCGACGTTCAGGGGGTTCTCGTAGTGCTCGATGACCTTATCGCTGTATGCCATGGCTCTCTCCTCGACCGTTTCCTTTCGTCTCGAAACCTTGCTCTGCCGGGCCGGCGCTGTCCGCGCCGCGCCTCAGTGGGCCGCCCATTGCACGCTGTTGATGTCGATCCCCTCTTTGTGCATCTCGTAGAGCGGCGACATGTCGCGCAGCTTGTTCACCTTGCGGATCACGAGGTCGGCGACGAAATCGACCTCCTCCTCGGTGGTGAAGCGCCCGAGCCCGAAGCGGATGGACGAGTGGGCGAGGTCGTCGCCGATGCCCATCGCGTGCAGGACGTAGGAGGGCTCCAGGCTGGCGCTCGTGCACGCCGAGCCGCTGGAGACCGCCACGTCCTTGATCGCCATCATCATGGCCTCGCCCTCGACGAAGCTGAACGACACGTTGAGGTTGCCCGGCAGCCGCCGATCGGGCGAGCCGTTCAGCTGGATGGCGTCGAGCTCCTTCCAGAGCCGGGTCCGGAGCCGCTCGCGCAGCGAAACGATGCGCGCCGACTCCGCCTCTCCCTCCTCGATGAGGAGCTCGGCGGCCCTGGCGAACCCGACGATGCCGGGCACGTTGAGCGTGCCGGATCGCATGCCGAACTCGTGGCCGCCGCCATCCATCTGCGACGTGATGCGGACGCGCGGCTTCGACCTGCGCACATACAGGCAGCCGATGCCCTTCGGCCCGTAGATCTTGTGGGCCGTCACCGACGCGAGGTCGACCCCCATCTGCTCGACGTTGAAGGGGATTTTACCGACCCCCTGCACCGCGTCGCTGTGGAGGAGGATGCCCTTCGACTTCGTGATCTTGCCGATCTCGGCGATGGGCTGGACCGTGCCGACCTCGTTGTTGGCGAGCATGATCGAGACGAGGATCGTCTTGTCGGTGATCGCGCTGGCGACGTCGTCCGGGTCGACCCTCCCGTACTTGTCGACCTTGAGGTAGGTGACCTCGTAGCCCTGCTTCTCGAGCCGCTTGCACGTGTCGAGCACTGCCTTGTGCTCGATCACGCTCGTGATGATGTGGTTGCCCTTGTCCTTGTAGAACTCGGCGACCCCCTTGATGGCGATGTTGTCGCTCTCGGTCGCGCCGGAGGTGAAGACGATCTCCTTGGGGTTCGAGGCGCCGATGAACCTGGCGAGCGTCTCGCGAGCGTGGCCGACGGCCTCCTCGGCGGTCCAGCCGAAGACGTGGCTCCGGCTCGCGGCGTTGCCGAACTTGCTGTTGAAGTACGGCAGCATGGCGTCGAGGACACGCGGATCGACAGGCGTCGTCGCGTGGTAGTCCATGTAGATCGGAAGTTGGATGGCCATGGTGTTCTCGCTCAGCGGTGATTCGAGCCCTGGCGGCAATGCCCGTTGCCGCCGCGGATCCCGGCGACGAGCTCGGGCTCAGCCTTGCTCTTGTCGTGAAGATTACAGTTCGTGCAGGCGGCGACGAGCTCTGCCGGGTCGCACGTCTCGCAGGTGTCGAGGTAGGCGAGGCTCGCGACGAGCTCGTGCTCGAGGTTCTCGAGATGCGCGATCTGCTCCCGCACCTCTTCGAGCTTCTGCTGGTAAACGTCCCGGATCCGCGACATCGCGCCGGGGGCCGACGAGGACGCCTCCCAGGTCGAGACGATCTGCTGGATCTGGCTCAGCGACAGGCCGAGGTCGTGGAGCTTGCCGATCCACCGGACCCGGCTGAGGGCGGCGTGGTCGTAGAGCCGGTAGCGCCCCTTGGAGCGGGCGTGCGGCGTGAGCAGCCCCACCTCCTCGTAGTGGTGGATGGCCCGCACCGTCTTCCCGGTCGCCTTGGCGATGTCGCCCACCTGGAGGAGGCGATCGTCCTCCTCGGCCTCAGCGCAACCCCCGGGCGCATCCGTTCTGGACGTCCCGGACAGGATGGACCCGCCGGTGCCATGCTCGTACGCGACAGGAAGGTGGTGCCGTGTCGTCATAGGTACGCTGCGCCAGGTTGAAACCCTGACCCTTACGTATGCGTGAGGGTTGCGGACCTTCTAGGGCGCTGGACGGAGGCTGTCAACCGGCTTGTACGGGTGCCGACGTAGCGGCGTATCGCGCTGGTGGAGCGCGATACGCCGAGCGCGACGGTGGGCCGGCGGGCGCTACAGCTCGACGCTCGTGTTGTCCTGACGGGCTCGCTCGATCGCGAAGGTCGCGCGCGTGGTCGCCTCGATGCTGTTCCAGGGGATCGGGCTCGGCGCTCCGGCGTTGCACGCCCGCACGAACGCCTCGATCTGCGCCGCATGGCCCTTGTCGGCCTTCAGCGCGCGCGTCGTGCGGGTCTTGCCGCGCTCGGTCAGCGAGAGCGCGCGCCAGTCGTGGAGCTGCGCGACCTTGCCCTCGCAGAGCACCTCGTAGCTCTCCTTGGGGACGCTGGGATCTCCCATCGACGTGTAGATCAGCGTCCCCACGCTGCCGTCGCCGAAGGTCAGGGTGACGATGACGTTGTCGTCGCGGTGGTACGCCCCCTCGGCGCCGATGGCGTGCGCGCTCACCCGGACCGGCTCGGCGTTCGCCCAGTACGAGAAGAGATCGACGAAGTGGCAGCCCTCGCCGACGATGCGCCCTCCGCTCTCGGCCGTGTCCGCGATCCAGCTCGTGCCGGGGACGCGGCCCGCGTTGATGCGCGCGATCATGACGAGCCCCGCGCGCCGCTGGGCGAACGCCTCCCGCACCGTGATGGCGAAGGGGGCGAAGCGGCGGTTGTACCCGACCTGCAGGCGGCCCTTCGCGCCCGCGACGGCCTGCGCGAGCTCGGCGAGCTGGTCCTCGCTGATCGCCGCGGGCTTCTCCAGGAACACGTCCCGGCCCGAGGCGAGCGCCTTCGCGGCCTGCGCCGCGTGGCCCGCGTGCCGCGTGGCGATCATCACGGCGTCGACGTCGGGCAGCGCCAGCGCGGCGCCGAGGTCGGCCAGCACGTGCGCGGCGCCGAAGCGGTCCGCCGCGTGCCGCGCGGAGAGCCCGCGGCCCGATACGGTCGCCACGAGCTTCGCGCCGGCGGTCTTCGCCAGGGCTGGCAGCAGCACGCTCGACGCGAACGCGCCGGTGCCCACCATCGCCACGCCGAGCGTCGACCGGTCGCGCCGCGCGTGCGTCGTCGCCGTAGTCACCTCTGCAGGCTGCTCCGCGCGGCCGGCAGGGTAGGTCAGCAGTACGCCCAGGTGAGGCTCCTGCCGCTCGCCGGTCACCACCGCGTACGCGTCGAGCGCGTCCTCGAAGGCGAAGCGGTGCGTCACGAGGCCCTGCACGTCGAGCCGCTTTGTCTCGATCGCGCGCAGCACCGCCTCGAAGTTGCGGCGCTCGGTCCAGCGCACGTAGCCGATCGGGTAATCGCGGCCGCGCTCCTCGTACTCGGGGTCGTAGCGGCCGGGGCCGTAGCTGCGCGAGACGACGAGCTCGAGCTCCTTGTCGAAGTACGTCTTGCGCGGCACATCGATCGGCATCAGCCCGACCATCACGATGCGCGCGCGATCGCGCGCGAGCTCGCCCGCGGTGACGAGCGGCTCGTTCGTCGGCGACGAGGCGGTGATCACCACCGCGTCGGCGCCGCGCCCCTGGGTGAACGCGCGGACGACCTCGATCGGGTCCTCGCGCGAGGGCACCGCGCCGGCCACCGCGCCGCGCGCCTTGGCGCGCTCGACCTTGGCCGGATCGATGTCGATGCCGATCACGTCGCAGCCGTGCGCCGCGAGCAGCTGCACCGCGATCTGCCCGAGCAGCCCGAGGCCGATCACCGCCACGCTCGTGCCCAGCGTGGGCCGGGCGAGCCGCACGCCGTGCAGCGCGATCGCGCCCACGGTCACGAACGAGGCCTCCTCGTCCGTGACGCCGTCCGGCACCGGCACCACGAGGTTCAGCGGGACCGCGTTGACCTCGGCGTGGTTGGCGATGCCCGCGCCCGCGCACGCGACGCGGTCGCCGCGCGCGAAGCCCGCGGTCCCGGCGCCCACGGCCGCCACGCGGCCCGCGAGCGAGTAGCCGAGCGGGATGGGGTTGTCGAGCTTGGTGCGCACGGCGTCGAAGGCGGCCAGCACGCCCTCGCGCTTCGCCTTGTCGATGACCTTCGCGACAAGGTCCGGCCGCTCCTTGGCCTTGGCGATCAGGTTCTTGCGGGCCATGTCGACGATGGCGCGCTCCGTACCGGCCGAGATCAGCGAGACCGTCGTGTCCACCAGGACGCCGCCCGCGGGCGCGCGGGGCGCCGCCGTGTCCACCACCGCGAGCTTCCCCGTCCGATAACTCTGAGATACCTGACGCATACCGACTCTCCTCGAACCTACCTGTTCAGTGCCCATCGGCGCACGCTGGCGCGATGGAGCTCGCTCCTATACACCGCCCCGGGGCGCGCTGCTGGCGTTGATCGGCGAGCCGCTGCGGCACGCGCGCTCCATGCCGCGCCCCGCGGGAGCGCGGCGCGGCGTGGAGCGCGCGTCGCGCCGGGACTCCCCCTCATGGGTTGAGCCATGACGTCATGCTCTGACGGGATCTTCGCAACCGAAGAGACACCCCAGGAGGAACCGTTCCTGGGATGCGGCGAGGAGGCCTATGCCGGGCTGGTGCTGCTGAGCTCGGCATAAGCGTCCTCCGGGCCAACGGCGCCGTGGAGGGAGCGCCTCGAACACGGCCGTCGCGGGCAGCTCGTCGCTGCGCATCGCACCTGTGACGAACGGTGAGACGCTTTGTACTCGAACCACAGACCGCCGGAGACCGCCGGAGACCGAGCGATCAGCACGTCTGAGTGCGAATCGGCTGCCGACGAGCCGCGCGACAACACGGCAATCGGTGGGCGCCAGGGCCGCATTTTTCCGCTCGACGGGCCATCGGAAACGCCCATGGATGTAGATAATTGCAGTGAGGATGTAAAATGTGAGATCTCTCACCATGGCGGAAGGTTAGCTTACTAGGGGTTTTACTTACTCGCGTCTCACACTTCTGTCCGTACCTTGCCCGACGGTTGTCTCAGGCGCTTGCATGGGGTAGTAGGGGCACATCGACGAAGGCTTTTTCTGGCATTTTATGATCACGAGCTATGAATATCGCGCTCCGCGCTGCACCAAAGGGGGGCGTAACTCCCAAAGGGAAGGAGAGCGATGGTAAGTACGCTCACTGCGGTCATCCTTGCGCTGGTGCTCTCCTGGGCGACGACGCCGCTCGTGCGCCGTTTGGCGCTCACCGTGGGGGCGGTGGATGAGCCGACCGCGCGCCGCGTGCACACCCGATGCATCCCGCGCCTGGGCGGGCTCGCCATCGTGGCAGGCTTCATACTGCCTCTCTTCATTCTCGTGGCGCTGCAAACGCAGATCGCGCTTCAGTGGTTCACGCAGCACTCGCTCGTGGTCGGCCTGCTGGCTGGCGGGCTGACGATCGCGGCGGCGGGCGCCTGGGATGACATCAAGGGAATGCGCGCACGGCACAAGCTGCTCGCGCAGATCCTCGCAGCCTCGCTCGCGTGGGCCTTCGGGCTCCGCCTCGAGTGTGTGACGCTGCCGTACTTCGGCCACGTCTCCTTCTGGCCGCTGTCCTTCTTCGTGACAATCCCTTGGTTCGTCGCGATCATCAATGCCGTCAACCTGATCGACGGGCTCGACGGGCTCGCCGCGGGGGTGGGCTTCTTCGCGTGCGTCGCCAACTTCATCACCGCCTACCTGGGCGGTTACCCGGGCAACCTGGTGATTTGCCTGCTCGCGGCGACGCTCGCCGGCGCGATCGTCGGATTCCTGTTCCACAACTTCCACCCGGCGACGATCTTCATGGGCGACACCGGGAGCATGTTCCTCGGGTTCATGCTCGCGGCGATCCCGCTCTTCGGCGTGGGCACGCACAAGGGCGGCACCGCGCTCGCGGTCCTCGTGCCGTTGCTCGCGCTGGGCCTGCCGATCTTCGACATGATCTCGGCGATGGTGCGGCGCTTCATCGCCCGCAGGCCGATCTTCTCGGCGGACCGGTCGCATATCCATCACAAGCTGCTCGACAAAGGCCACTCGCACCGCGGCGCGGTGCTGATCCTCTACGGGCTGAGCCTGCTCTTCACCGTGGTCGCGCTGGTGGCGTACGTCGGCCGCTCGCACGAGATCGGCTTCGCGCTGCTGGCCTGCAGCGCGGCGCTCTTCATCGTGGTGCGCGCGGCGGGCTCGTTCGCGCTCTTCGGGGCGCGCCCCGCCGCCGCCAAGCGCCCGCGCGAGATGGTCGTGGAGGCGCTGCGCCGCGCGGTGCCGCGGGCGCTGCTCGAGATCGAGACCGCGAGCGGTCCCGAGCGGCTGCGCGTGGTGCTCGAGCGCTTCGCGGCAGAGGCGCGGCTCTTGGCCATGGAAGTGAGCTCCAAGGGGGCGAACGGCAACGCGCGTGTGAAGCCCTGGACCTGGACGCGGGACACGGCGACGCCGCTGAAGCTCCGTGAGGCGGTCGTCGCGGTGTTCACGATCGAGCTCGCCGGCGAGACCGTCGAGCTGCGGTTCCGCTGGGACAGCGAGGAGAGCGCGGTCAGCCCGCAGGCGGACATGCTGCTGCAGCTCGTGGCGGACTCGGCGGAGCGGCTGCTGCTGCGCCGGCCGTCCTCGCGCACGCTCGAGCCGCTTTCCCAGGGGCGCCTGTCGGTGGTTTGAGCCCTTCATCCAGCGGCTGGCGGGCTCGCGCAGCTCGGCCAGACGGACGACCTAGGAGAGACAGTGGAGATCATCCGTAAAGCCGTCGACTTCAATACAAAGACGAACGCGCTTTATTACAAGTTCACGGATCGCCAGCATTACTGGAAGGCCTACCAGGGGCTTGTGGACGAGGCGGTCCTTCCAGCGAAGGACGTGATCCACCTCGGCTGCGGGCCGCTGTGGTTCGGCAAGGTGGCGACCGTGCCGCTCGACGGAAAGACCATCTACGCCGTCGATCCGGACGAGCAGGCGCTCGCGCGCAACCCGGCGCCGCGGCACGTTTGCGCGTTCGGCGAGTCGGTCCCGCTGCCGGACGGCTGCGCCGATGCGATCGCGGCGGACCACCTGCTCGAGCACCTCGAGCGGCCGGAGGCGGTGCTGCGCGAGGCGCACCGGCTCCTGCGTCCGGGCGGGCGATTCGTGTTCACGGCGCCCAATCTCCTGTCGTATTCAGGGCTCGCGACGCACCTGACGCCGCAGTGGTTCCACGATTTTTATGTGGGCATGCTGCGCGCGTCGAACGGCAGCAACAACCCCAAGCCGTACCAGACCTACTTCCGCATGAACACCGTGTGGGCCGTACGCCGCATCGCGAAGGCGACAGGCTTCCGCGTGGACAAGCTCTATACGGGGGTCGATCACCCGAGCTATACGGTGTTCTTCCCCGGCTTCCACCAGGCAGCGCTGGCGCTGCACCTGCTGCTCGACAAGGTCGAGGCGCTCGCGCCGTTCCGCATCACGCTCACGGGCAGCCTCGTGCGCGAGTGAGCCGCGGCCCTCGCGCGGGGACGCGAGGTCGTCGCGGCTCCCGGCGCGCTCGGCGAGGAGCGCTCACCACCGGATGCGAAACCCGCCGCGCCAGCCACCCTGTACCTGGCCGCTCCCCGAGAAGACCACCGCCGCCCGCGGCTGCCGGAAGCAGGGGAACCAGACACCCGAGCTCCGGTCCGGCGTGAGCCCGCTGCCCTCGATCGCGATCGACTGGCTCCGCCAGGCGGCTTCGTCGAGCCTGAGCCGGGAGCACGCGCTCGTCCGGCCGCCGAGGATCTCGTCGTGGATCGCGAGCTCGCGCTCGGAGAGATCGAGCGCCCGTCGATGCACGGGGGCCCCGGGGAGGAACCGGTATCCGTTGTGCTCGGCCTCCACGGCGACATGCGCGCGGGCCTGCTCGAGCCGCCGCACCTCGGCGCGCGCCCGGCGGCCGACGCGGAAAGCGCTCCACACCTCGCTCGAGTCGGCGCCGCCGAGCTCGATCGTGTTGTGCGCGCGCGTGGCCCGGGTCTCCCCCCGGTCGCGATCCGCCTTGTAGCTGGAGACGCCGTAGTCGACGACAGCGCGCTCGCCCCCGAGCCACAGCTCGAACGTGAGCGCGTCGGCGTGCACGTGGCCGGGCTGATACGAGGCCCCGTCCGCCCCCGCGTCGAACGCGAGCCAGGCCCGAGCGCCGGACCGCAGGATCACCCAGCCGGTCGCGGTGAGGTGCTGGAGCGAGGGCCCGTCGTCCAGCGCTGCGCCGGGCGCTCGGGCCGGCACGAAGAGGCCGAGCTCCGCGCCGAGGCCGAGGACGCGATCGAGCTCGGGCGCGGCGTCGAGCGCGGCGTCGTTGAACAGGGGGTAGGTGCCGTCCGGAGCGCGGACGGCGGCGGCCCATGACAGCGCCCGCCGCGCCGTCGTCCGCCAGAGCTCGGGCACCTCGCGCCCCGACGCCTGCGTGAGCTCGATCGCCTCGAGCAGCCCGGCCGTCAGCGCGAGGTGGTACGAGACGGAGAGCTCGAAGTGCCCACCGTCGTCCAGGAACTGCTCCGGAAGCTGCCAGGCGAGGAGCGCCGAGCCGAGCGTCCACCACGCCTCCGCCTCGATCCCGTGGGTGACCGCGCCGCCGCACACGAGCCCGATGGCATTCTCCAGCAGGTGGTTGGCGAGCAGGTGCAGCTCGAGGCCGAGCGCGACGGCCCGACAAGCGCGCGCCAGCTCGGCCGAGAGCCCAGGGCGCCCGAGGCGCGCGGCGACCGCAAGCCGGCGGGCGCGCACCGAGGCGGGGAAGGGATGCGACGCGATGGGGGCGTCCCACGTGCCCGGGGCCTGGAGCGTCGGGTCGGCCCCGAGCTCATAACCGTAGGCGCGCTCGTACGCATGCAGCAGCGAACCCTCGGGAATCGCGGCCAGGCGCGCGCCGCCGCGCGCTCTCTCGGCGTCCGCGAAGGCCGCGAAGCGCGCGCTCGGCGGGGCGAAGCCGGGGCGGAGGCGCGGAGGCCGCGCCGCGGTGGGGACCTTGCCGAGCGCGCGCTGAGCGAGCGCGATCGGACGGGCGAGCACCTGAACGGGGTGGAGCTGCGCCACGGTGCGGGCGACCCGCGGGAGGTTCATGGCCTGTTTCTCCGCTGATCTCCGCGAGATCCCGAACGAAGGACCACGCGCTCCAGCACCTCGATGTAGTCGCGCGCGAGGGCGTCGCGATCGAACGAACGGATGACGTAGGACCGCCCCGCTTCCCCCATGCGCCTCCGCCTGTCGGCATCGGACGCGAGCTCGACGATGGCCCGGGTCATGGCCGGCACGTCCTCGGGCGGAGCAAAGATGCCGGCGCGCGCCTCCTCGACGATCGCCCGTGCCTCGCCGTCGACCGAGATCACGACCGGGCGCGCCATGGCGAGGATCTCGAAGATCTTGGAGGGGATCACGGTCTCGAAGAGCTCGGTCTTGCGCAGGGGAACGAGGCAGATATCGGCGGTGGCGTACACCTCGGTGATCGCGTCGCGCGGGAGCGCGCCGAGGAACGTCGCGTTGGTGAGCCCGAGCTCACGTGCGCGCGCTTCCAGGCTCGCCCGCTCGGCCCCCTCTCCGACGAAGAGGAAGCGAATGTCGTCGCGCGCGAGCAGGCCTCTCGCCACGTCGAGCACCGCGGAGAGGCCGTGCGCCATCCCGTGCGTGCCGACGTACGCCACGACGAGGCGGTCCCCGAGGTCGAGCTTCGCCCGGAGCGGCGTGTCGCGCGGCGACGGCGTGAAACGACCGAGATCCACGCCGTTGCGGACGACGTCGATCTTGTCGGCGGGCACGCCTCGGGCGACGAGGCGCTCGCGGAAGCTCTGCGTGACGACGACGATCTCGTCGGCCGCCCGGTAGAGCTGCTCTTCGACGAGGGTGAGCCCCTGCACGACCGGATGCCCTGCCGGGAGGGCGCCCACGGCCACGATGGACTCGGGCCAGAGGTCGCGCACCTCGAACACGAACGGCAGCCGGCGGAGCCTGGCGAGCCCGTAGCCGGCCACGGCCGTGAGAAAGTGGGGGCTCGTCGCGATGAGCACGTCGCTCGGGGGCAACGCGAGCTGCGCGAGCGTGAGCGCGGAGGCGGCGAACGAGCCGTACGCCAGCGAGCGACGCACCTTGCCCCGGTTGGCGGCGGCGTAGATCCACGTGCGGAGGACCCGCACTCCATGGAAGTCCTCCTCGATGCGGACCCGACCTCGATACTCGGGCGGGACGACCCCGGTCGGGTGGTTCGGAAGGCCTGTGAGGACGGTGACTTCGTGCCCAGTGCGGCGCCAGGCTCGGGCGAGCTCCGATACGCGCGCCGCGGGGGCGCCCGGCTCGGGCGGAAAGTATGGGGAGACGTAAAGGATGCGCATGGTCCGCGTGGCGCTTCAGGCCAGGTTCTCGTTGGAGGTTCGTTCTGCCGTTCTCTTGGTGGAGCCGTTCGCGCCCGCGGCCGCCGCGGCCTCGCACCGAGGCGAGGCCGTCGGTCGGCCGCCGGACGGCAGCGCGGGGCCCCTACTGGCTCGACGACGGCTGGCCGAGGCGTGCTTGGCGCAGGGGCCGCTCAGGTCCATGGCGCACTGTACCCATTGCAGAGAGCTTGTGCCGCACGTGCTTGACGAGCGAGGCCATCAGGACCCCCACGAGCATCGCGGCCCCCAGCGTGAGCGTGATCTTGAGCAGGGAGCTGAGCTCGCCCCGGAACTGGTAGTACGCGAACGAGGCGAGGCACGCGGCGGTCGCACGGCCGAACAGCGGCGTCTCGCGCGCGGCTGCCATGACGAGCGGCAGCATGAAGAAGACGGCGCTCATCACCGAGATCTGGATGAACGTACCGAGGAAACCGAGGTTCAGGTATCCCTCGGTGGCAGCGCTCATGGCGAAGCCGCCGCCATGGCGCGCAAAGTCAGGATCCATCCACAGGACATAGCGCTCCGATAGCGCGAGCGGCCGTTCGTGCCAGATCGGCTTGGG
>JAICEP010000035.1 GCA_025924095.1 Sorangium sp. | reverse complement strand
GCTCGCGCATCGCGCCCGCGCTGCGGTGGACCGCCGCGACGCCCGACGAGATGCTCGGCGCCGCGCTGGCCCGGGCGCGGCGGGGCGGCGAGGACGCGCTCGCCGGGCTCGTGATCGCGGCGGCCCTCTCCGATCGCGCGGCGCAGGGCCGCGCGCGGGAGGGCCTCGAGCAGATCGCGGCGTCGCCCTCGGCGCTCGCCGACGAGGCGCGCTGGCTCGCGGCCTCGCTCGCCCCCGAGCCGCCGGCGCCGACGTGGCCCGGCGCGCGCGCCGTCTCGTACGACGCGCCCCCGGACCCTTCGGGGCTCGTGAAGGCGTTCGCCATCCTCGGGCCGTTCCAGGACAACTCGGGCGGCGGGCTCGCGCGCCGCGAGGGGCCCGAGGCGGAAGGCCAGCGCTTCTCGGACATGAGCGCCCGCTACGCCTGGGGCGTGTACGACGTCGCGTGGCGCCGGGTGCTGCCCGCCGCGGCGACCGCGCGCGGCGTGCCGCTCGACCTCTACATCCATCCCCGCGCCGAGAGCTGCACCTACCTCGCCTCGCGCGTGACCGTCCCCGCCGCGCTCGATCGCAAGCCGATCCTCGCCCACGTCGCCGCGACCGGCGCCGTCCGGATCGCGTGGGACGGCGCCGACGTGGCCGCGAGCGACGCCGCCCACCAGCGCCTCGTGCTCGATCGCATCGCCGCGCGGATCGAGGCGCCCGCGGGCGAACACCTGCTCGCCCTCAAGGTGTGCACCGGGGCCGTCTCCGACGAGGGGCGCGTCCGCGTGCGCTTCACCGACGAGCAGCGCCGGCCGGTGGCGCTCGCGACCTCGTCGGACCTCACGAAGCTCGCGCTGGCCCCGGCCGCGCCCCCGGCCGTACGCGCGGCGACCGCCGTCGCGACGGCGCTCGACAGGGCGCTCGACGCGGGCGCGGCGCAGCCGCTGCAGCAGACAGAGCAGACCCTCACGTCCGTCGTGGCGCGCACGCTCGGCGGCGCCGACGATCAGCGATCGCCCCGCGCGCCCGGTCTGCTCGACCGCGTGACGCGGGCTCCGGGGATCTCCGCCGACGCGCTCGCCCTGGCGGGGTGGGTGTCCCCGTTCGGCGCGAACCGCAGCGGCTGGCTCGAGGCCGCGCGCGCCCGCGGCCTCGCCGAGAAGGACCGGGCCACCGCCGCCTTCGCGCAGCGCCGGCTGGTCGCGGCGCACCTCGCCTCGGACCGCGTCGACTGGGCGGCCGCCTTGCTGCGCGAGGACCCGCTGCGCTCGGCGCGCGACCCCGAGGCGCGCGTCCTCCGCGGGCTCGTCGAGAAGAAGCTCGGGACGTCGGGGTTCACGCGGGCCGGTCTCGAGGAGCTGCTCGCGGTCCTGCGCGAGCAGAAGGACCGGACGCCGGTCGTCGTCTGGCAGGAGATCGCGGCCGCGGCCCGGCTCGACCCGGCGCTCGAGCTGCAGGCCGCGCGCCGGCTCGCCGAGATCGCGCCCGAGTCGCGGGGCGCGCGCTACGTGCTCGCGTTCGAGCCCGAGGGCGGCGCCGCGCTGGAGCTCTCGGCCGCCGGCGCGCTCGCGCAGCAGACGTCGGCCGAGGACGTCATCCGCATCGGCCGCGCGCTCCACGACGCGGGCCGCGTCGCGTGGGCGCGCGAGGTGCTGTCGTACGCCGCGCAGGTCGCGCCGAACCAGCCCGCCGCGTTCCAGGCGCTCGCCGCGGTCCGGCAGGGCGACGCGAGCGCCGCGGCGACCGCGCTCGCCCACGGCGCGCTCGCGCGGGCGCGCGATCTCGCGCCCGGCGATCCGTTCCTCAAGGCCGAGCTCGCGCGCCGCCTCGGCGAGGGCGCGGCCGGCGCGCCGGACCGGCGGCGCATGCGCGACGAGCAGCACCTCGTCGCGCCCGGCGTCTTCATCACGCGCGCGCGGCAGACCCCGGCGCGGAAGGGCGAGGTGGCCGACCGGCAGCTCCACTGGGTGCGCGTCGTGACGTACCACCCGGACAAGCGCGTCTCGCAGCTCATGCACTACGCGCGCGAGATCGTCATCGAGCCGCGCACCGACCAGGACCTCTACGAGCGCGACATCCCCGCCGAGGCGGAGGACACCGAGCTCCTGTTCGCGCGCGTGCACCGCAAGGACGGCACGGTCTCGCCGCCGGACGAGCAGGGCGCGGGCGGGCAGCGGCCGTTCGTGCGCTGGCCCAAGCTCGAGACCGGCGACGTGGTCGAGGTCGCGGTGCGCGCGTGGACCCCGGGCCCCGTCGGTCGCCGGGGCGACGCGCCGTTCTATTTCATCGACTACGTCGGCTCGACCGACACGCGCCCGATCCTTTACAACGAGGTCGTCGTCGACTCGCCGAAGAGCGATCCCCTGGCGATCGACGTGCTGAACGGCAAGGCGGAGCGGGTGCTCCGGTCCGAGAAGGACGGCCGCCAGGTGACGCGGTTCATCTGGGACGACCCGCCCGAGGTGCCCGAGGAGCCGCTCGCCCCTCACCTCGCCGAGGTGCTGCCGGTCGTCGTCGGCTCCACGTTCCACGGCTGGCACGACTTCCGGGAGTGGTACCGGGGCGCGATCGCCGGCTTCACCGAGCCCGACGATCAGGTCCGCCGGCTCGCCGCCGAGCTCACGAAGGGCAAGACCACGCGCGAGGACAAGCTGCGGGCGCTCTTCGACTTCGTGGCCGACGACATCCGCTACGTGAACTTCGTCTCGGGCGAGTGGTGGCTGCCGAACCGCCCCCAGGAGCTCCTGGCGCGGCGCCAGGGCGACTGCGACGACAAGGCGATGCTGCTCATCACGCTGCTCAAGTCGATCGGCATCGAGGCGACGGAGGTGCTGGTGCAGACGCGGTACACGGGCCAGCCCTCGCTGCTCCGGAGCGAGGTGGCGGCGATCCCGGTGTTCGATCACGGCATCGCGTACCTCCCGGGCACAGGCGGCGCGCCGGGCCTGTGGCTCGACGCGACGAGCCCGCAGAGCCGGCTCGGGCCGCTGCCGGCGATGGATGCGCGCACGCTGGCGCTGTTCGTCGACGATGGGCCGCCGAAGATCGTGGAGACGCCGGCGAGCTCGCCGGCCGCTCACGGCGTCGACGCCCCTTGGACCAACGCGCAGCTCCCCTCCGCCGCGGGCGAGCTCGTCGCGAAGGAGCGGCACATCGGCGACGCGGCCTTCGAGCTCCGGTCGAACCTGGCGGAGGCCGACGCGCGCGCGCAGTGGGTCGAGCAGTACCTCGCGTACGGCTGGTTCCCCACCGTCGACGTGAAGCCCAGGGTGGCGTTCCAGGCCGATCTCGCGCACGGGGCGGCGTCCCTCGAGTACGAGGCGCGCTCCGAGGGGCTCGCCCGCCGCGAGGGCGCGGAGCTCGCGGTGCCGCTCTCGGGCACGTCCACGATGACGTCGCAGCTCGCGCCGCTCGTGAAGCGCACGCTGCCCGTGGTCCTGCCGCCGAGCATCGCGCCGCGGCACCACAACCGGACGATCACGATCGTCGCCCCCGCGGGGTACGCGTTCGCCGAGCTCCCGCCGGGCGGCGACGAGGACGGCGGCGAGTTCGGCCGCGCGACGATCTCGTTCGCGAAGGTGCCGGGCAAGAACGCGGTGGTGGTGAAGGAGCGGGTGATCATCGACCGCTCGACCCTCCCGGTGGACCAGTACGCCGCCTGGCGCAGCTGGCTGCAGCGGGTCGACGGGCTCCTGCACCGGATGGTGAGGCTCGTACCCGTCGCGCCGGCGGCCAAGCAGGCGCGCTGAGCGCCAGCGGCGCGGGTCGGCGCGCTGCTGGCAAACTATTTACTAAATAATATTTACTAAAACGCCGAGAGCCCTCCACGACCGCCGGGCGAGGGCAGCCGCGCCCTCTCGGTTGGTACCGTTCTGGCTAGCTGTGTCCTCGACGCACGCGCGCACGCGCGCATGTTCACACGCGAAGACGCTGCCCAGGGGAGGGACTCGCCATGTCGCTCGAAGAGTACCGACGCCCGCGGATGATCGTTCTGAGCCCGCGCTCGACCGCTTACGACGCCGTGAGGGCGATGATGGACAACCACGTCGGTTCGGTCCTGGTCCACGATGGCCAGCACCTCACCGGCATCGTGACCGATCGTGACATCGCGCTGGAGATCGTGGCGGGCGACCTCGACGCGCGCAGCACGATGCTGCGCGACATCATGTCGGACGAGATCGCGACGGTCGAGGTCGACGCGTCGATCGACGACGCCGTGCGCACAATGCGCGAGCATGCGTGTCGCCGGGTGCCGGTGACCGAGCAAGGGCGGCCCGTCGGCCTCGTGACCCTCGACGACCTGCTCGCCGACGGGGTCATCGACGCCGCGACCGCCGGCTCGATCGTCAGGGCGCAGCTCGAGGTGGCCGCCCGGTTCAAGCCGGAGGGCGCGACGCACCCCGAGGGGACCGCGCGCCCGGAGCGCTCGCACGGCCGCGTGCGGGCCCTCACCCGGCGCAAGGCGCGCGCGGACAGCGCCTATGGCCGTCTGCTCCACGCCGTCGAGCGCCACAGCGGTCTCCAGCAGCGCGACCGCGCCGAGCTCGCGCTCCAGATCGCCCTCGGCTGCCTCTGCCGCCGGGTGACGCCCCAGGAGGCGCGGCACCTCATCGCGCAGCTCCCCTCCAAGCTCCACCCGTCGCTCGAGCCGTTCCTCGACGGGCCCGACAAGCGCATCACGACCGCGACCATCGAGGCCGACCTCGCGCGCGAGCTCCGCATGGACCGCGAGGCCGCCGGCTTCGTGCTGCAGGCGATCTGCGAGGCGGTCGCGGACAGCGTGTCCGCCGGCGAGATCGAGGGGTTCCGCGGTCAGCTCCCGCTCGACATGAAGGACCTGTTCCCGCCGACCCCCCTGCGCCGGGCCGTCTGAGCCGCGTCCGGCCGCCCGATACGAGGCCGCGCCGCCTACGTCTGCGGCCAGACCACGCCGCGCGCGCGCAGATCGGCGACGGTGTCCGCGAGCGTCTCGAGCGGGTCGCGGGGCGTCCAGCCGAGCTCGCGCCGCGCCTTCGTCGCGTCGAGGTACCAGAAGTGCTGGCCCATCGCGGCCGACACCGGGTCGACCGGCAGATCGAACGGCAGCCGCTTCCGCGCCCGCTCGATGAGGTGCGCGCCCGCCTTGGCGAGCGCGATGCTCCGCGGCAGCCGCAGGGCAGGGGCCGGGACGCCCGAGATGCGCGAGAGGCGGCGGAAGAAGACGTCCAGGCTCATGTTGGCGGCGCCGAGCAGGTAGCGCTCGCCCGGGCGGCCCTTCTCCATCGCCAGCGCCATGCCCTGCGCCGCGTCGCGGGCGTCGACGAAGGAGAGGCCGCCCGCGGGGGTGAAGGGGAGCCGGCGCTCGAGGAAGCTCACGACGTCCCCCGTCGACGCGCCGTGGACATCGCCCGGGCCGAGCAGGATGCTCGGGTTGATGGCGACGACCTCGAACCCGGGCCCGTTGCGATCGAAGGCCGCGCGCTCGGCGTACAGCTTCGAGCGGTAGTAGGGCCAGCCGGCGATGAGCTCGATCGGCGGCTCGGCCGTCTCGTCGCGGACGTCGTTCGGATCCGTGCTCACCGCGACGACGCCGCTCGTGCTCGCGATCACCGCGCGCTTCACCCCCGCGTCGCGGCAGGCGTCGAGGGTGATCTTGGTCCCCTCGACGTGGGTCCGGTAGAGCATCTCGGCGTCCTCGCGGCGCCGCGAGACGCGCCCGGCGCAGTGGAAGAGCCCCTCGCAGCCCTCGGCGGCGCCGCGGACCGACGCCGCGTCGAGGATGTCTCCGCGGCGGAGCGCCACGCCTTGCGCGGCGAGCGCGGGCGCCTCCGCCCGGCAGAGCGCCACGACGTCGTGGCCCGCCCCGCGCAGCGCCGAGACGAGGTGCGAGCCCAGGAAGCCGGTCGCGCCGGTGACGAGGTAGCGGCTCATGCGAGGTCGAAAACCTTCTGGAAGGTCTGGAGGAGGGAGATGTCGTTCGATTTCACGAGGCCCGTCATGAACTCCATCGGGCTCGGTGTGTAGGCCTCGCGGACGATCTTGGTGAAGATCTCCGGCGTTGTTTTGAGGACGCAGTCGGCCTGCTGGCTCGGCTTGCCGATCCGCGCCTCGCAGCTGGCCGGCTCGATCCGCAGCGTCCACTTCGCCTCCTCCTCCGCCCCGAGCGTGACGTAGTAGGTGATGGGCTGGGTGACCCGCCCGGCCACGTACTTCGCCTCGAGCTCGCGGAACAGGACCGTGAGCGGGTGCTCCTTCGTGGTGGCGGCCTGGTCGATGTTCTCGACCCGGCGCAGGTCGAGCGCGCCGCCGTCCCTGAGCTTGATCACGGCGAGCTGCGTGAGCTCGGCGACCCTGCGGCAGGCCACCGCGTACTTCATCCCGGCGGTGAGCCGCCGGAGGTCGCCGATCTCGAGCGGCGGCCCGATGCGCGCGACGAGGTCGCGGCGGATCGGGACGCTGCGCCCCTTGGGGAGCGCCTCGAAGGTGCCGCCCAGGTAGAGGGGCAGGATGTCGACGTTGTGCGTGAGCGCGAGGTGCCCGATCGCCGGCTTGAACTCCAGGATGCCGCCGTCGGAGCTGCGCGTGCCCTCGGGGAAGAGCAGCACGGTCCGCCCGCGGTCGAGGATCTCGCCGGTCTGGCGCAGCGCCGTGCGGAGGCCGCCCTTGCGGTCGAAGGGCGCCAGGTTCGTGAGGTTCTCGAAGTAGGCGCGCCGCCAGCGGTTGCCCTCGAAGAAGTAGTCCTGGGCGGCGAGCGAGACGATGCCGTCGCCGTAGCTGCCCAGCGCGAACTTCACGAGCCCCATGTCGAGGTGGCTCGCGTGGTTCGAGATGACGATCGTGTTGCGGTTGTGCGGGATGAACGCGCGCCCGTAGACCTTCGGGCGCATGAGGTTCCCGTAGAAGCCGGACTGGACCTTGTTCATCCAGTGCTTGGCGAAGTCGGCCACGGGGCGGGGGATGTGGATGGGCTCCTCGCCCGGCTTGTGCGCGTTCGGCTCCGCGAGCGCGGCGCCGGCGTCGTGCGCGAGCGCCCCCGCGCCCGCCTCGGACGCCGTGGCGGCCTCGGCGGCGAGGTGCGCGACGATCGCCTTCACCTCGGAGCGCTTCACCTGGCCGGACGCGGTGCGCGGCAGCTCGGCGTCGTGGAGGTGCAGGGCCATGGGGTGGCACGGCTTGGGCAGCGCCTGGATCGCCGTGCGGAGCGCATCGAGCGCGCGCTCGTGCTGCGCTGCCCACGCGAGCGCCTCGTCGTCGCCGCCGTCCTTCGCGCTCGGCGCTGTGGGGACGGCGAGGCAGGCGACCTGCTCGCCGCCGCGGCCGTTGTCGATCCCGACGATCGCGAGCTCCTTGATGTGCTTGACCTTGCCGAGCAGGCGCTCGACGTCGGCCGGGTACACGTTCTCGCCCTTCGCCGCGGTGATGACCTCGCTCTGCCGGCCGACGAGGACGAGCCGCCCTTGCTTGTCGAGCTTGCCGAGATCGCCTGTGTGCAGCCACCCGTCCGCGTCGAGCGCGGTCTGGGTCGCGCCGGGGTCGTCGGCGTAGCCCTTCATGACGTTGGGGCCGCGCGCGAGCACCTCGCCGACGCCGTTCGCGTCCGGGTCCGCGATCTTGATGTGCACGCCGGGGATCGGCTTGCCCACGTTCCCCGGGCTCACCGTCGGCGACGGCTTGGCGACGGTCAGGAGCGGCGCCGCCTCGGTCAGGCCGTAGCCCTCGGCGAGCGGCAGGCCGAGCCCCTTGAACACGGCGGCCGTGTCCCTGGGGAGCGCCGCGCCGCCGGAGATGAGGAACCGGATGTTGCCGCCGAGCGCCTCGTGAACGTTTCCGAAGAAGAGCCGCCCCATGTTCAGCCCGAAGCGCTTGCCGAGCATGCGGTTCAGCTCCATGGCCCAGCTGAACGCGGCGGCCGCGGCGGGCCCCTGCTCCTTCGCCCGGGCGACGATCTGGCGCTCCAGCATCTGCCAGAGCGCCGGCACGCCGACCATCGCCGTGATGCGGGCCCTCTTCAGCCCGTCGCTCACCCCGTCGGCCGAGACCTCGTCGAGGTAGATGATCCGCGCGCCGTGCGACAGCGGCAGGAGCAGGCCGCAGGTGACCTCGAAGGTCTGGTGCAGCGGCAGCACGCTGAGCACGCGGTCGCTCGCCCTGAGCGGGAACAGCGGGGCGAGGGAGGCGAGGAGCGCCGTGAAGTTGCCGTGCGTGAGCAGCACGCCCTTCGGCTCCCCGGTCGTGCCGCTCGTGTAGACCATGCTCGCGACGTCGTCGCTGCCCACGCGCACGTCCGGGGGCGCGAGCCCCTCGCCGGACGCCGGTCCCAGGCCGGCCACGCGGCCCTCGGCGAAGCCGACCAGGTCGAAGGCGTACAGGTTCGGCAGCGCCGCGCGCACCTCGGCGCCGAGCTTCTCCTCGACGTCGCCGTCCCAGAGGACGACCTTCGCCGTCGACGAGCGGACGATGGCCGCGAACGCGCCCGCGTCGAGCCCCGGGTCGACCGGGACGGCGACGGCGCCTGCGCGGAGGATGCCGAAGTAGGCGACGGGCCACGACGGCTGGTTCGCGCCGGAGAGCGCCACGCGATCGCCGCGGCGGACGCCGAGCGCGGCGAGGCGCGCGGCCGTCTGGCAGGCCGCGTCGCGGAGCTCGCGGTAGCTCGTGCGCGAGAGCCCGTCCTGCTCGATCCGCTGCAGCGAGAGCGCATGATCGAAGCGCTCGGCGACCTCGTCCAGCAGGTCGACCAGGCTGTCGTAGGGCCGGAGCGCCTTGATCTCCCGGCGGAGCATGTTCTCCATGAGCGGGAAGGCCCACTTCTCCAGGCCGGGCAGGTGGACGTTCCAGATGTAGTCGCGCCAGTCGATCTTCTCGGGCGCCCAGATGAAGCGCGCCCGCTCCTCGGGCGGCATGCGGGCCATCGCCGCGCGCGTGTTGGCGCAGGAGTAGACCCAGTCCGCCTCCGCGACGAACGGCATGAAGACCTCGAGGAGGGCCGCCGTCTTCTGCTCGGCCCTGGCGGCGTTCTCCAGCGCGGCGGCGGCCGGCTTGAGGAGAGCGGCGGCGGGGCCGACGCTCGCCGTCTTGAGCAGGCTCCCCAGGCCGCGGAGCGCGCCCTCGATGGCGCGCGCGCCGTGCGCGTTGTACTGCTGCCGGCTCAGCCCGCGCGGCTCGAAGCGGGAGGACACGATGTCGAAGAGCGAGGTCTTCTTCCCCTCGAAGACCTGCCGCCGCTTGTAGAGCCCGGCGAGCTCCAGGTACCGGTCCACGCGGCAGCCGTTCGTGTCGGTCGTCCCGTACTGGTACACGGCGGCCGCGCGGCCCTCGATGAGCTCGCAGAGCGAGGCGATCATGCCGCTCGCGGTCATGTCGACCGGGATGAGGTCGAGCCGCACGTCGTGGTCGCCGGGGAACTGCACCTGCCCCTTCGAGGCGAGGTAGAGGTAGGGCGCCGAGGTGTTGATCCCCTCGTTCCAGCCGCAGAACGGGAACTCGACGGCGGTCTCGACGACGGCGGGGCGGACGATGGTGAAGGGCAGCCCGGAGCTCGCGAGGACCTGCTCGCCGATGCTCTTCGTGTAGGTGTAGATGTTGGTCCACCCCCAGAAGAGCGCGCGCTCCTTGCCGGCCTCGACGAGCCGGTCCTTGATGAACTTGCGCTTCACCCTGGCGAGCTCGTTGTCGAGCGCGCTGCCGCGACCCGGCTCGCCGCGCGCGGCCAGGTTGGCCTTGGCCTCGTCGAGGAAGGCGCTCTGCCGGAAGGCGTCCTCGCAACGCTGGCGCGCCTGCTTCACGAGGTCGAGGCACTCGCTGATCTCGCGCTGCGGGTCCCAGTGCGATCGATCGAGCGTGCGCTTCGGACAGGCGGCGCCGAACCACGTCTCGCCTGCGGCGCGGGGGAACGGGATCTCGGCCGGGTGGTTCTCCTCGATGAGCCCGGAGCGGTACCCTGCGACGAAGCAGGTGCTCGTGTGCATCACCTTGGCCCCGAGGGTCCGCGCGAGCTCGACGAGGTTGCTGATGCCGAACGCGTTGACCTCGAGCGCCTCGTCGAGCGGGGGGTTGAAGTCGACGACCCCGGCCACGTTCACGACCGCGGCGATCTTGCCCGTGAGCTCCGCGATGCGGGCGTCGAGCCCGAGCAGCGGCAGGCCGACGTTGCCGTTCATCGGGGTGATCTTCTGCCGCAGGTACTCCTCGAAGGCGGGCCCCGGGTGCTGCTCGCGGATCGGGTCGAACACCGGCGAGGTCGCGATCTGCGACCAGAAGCGCTCTTCCGGCGACTGGCTCTCCTTGGCCCGGACGAGCAGGTAGATGTGATCGATCTCCGGGAACCTGGCGAGCAGCATGGCCAGCCAGACCTTGCCGAGGAACCCGGTGCCTCCGACCACCACGAGCCGCTTGCCGGCGAACACCTGAGACGGCACCAGCGGCGGGACCGCCGCGGTTTCCTCGCCCTTGGCTCCACCCGGCTCCGCCCCTCGGGCGCCGGCTCCGTTCGTAACACCCATATGGCTCATCGAGACTCCAGGAAGGCCGCTCAATTCGCGCCTGGGCCGGAACGCGTCAAGGGTGAGGTGCCGCGAACCGGGGTTCGCGCCCTTCAGGCACGGGGTTTGCTCGCACCTTTGCTCGCAGAATCGGGGTCGTTGCGGAGGATCCGACGACGTGTTCCGGCGATCGCATTCGCGCGTGGCCGGCGGGCGACGTGGCAGATCGGGCGTGCTCGGCGGAATGACTTGCCGGCGCGGGGGACGCGACCCAAGCAGTGCGGCCGATGATCTTCGGGGCGCATGAGTCCGTGGCCGGCGGCCTTTACCGCGCGATCGCGCTGGCGGGGGAGGACCGCTGCGAGGCGCTGCAAATCTTCACCAAGGTCTCGGGCCAGTGGCGGGAGCCCGCGCTGAGCGCGGATCAGATCGCCGCGTTTCGCGCCGCGCGCGCGGCGTGGGCCGGCGCGGGCCCCACGCTCGCCCACGCGAGTTACCTCATCAACCTGTGCTCCGACGACGCCTCGATCCTGGAGCGCTCGCGGGAAGCGCTGTTCCAGGAGCTCGCGCGGTGCGACGCGCTCGGGATCGACTTCGTGGTGTTCCATCCGGGCGCGCACCGCGGCCTCGGCGAGGAGGCCGGCCTCGACCGCATCGGCGAGAGCCTCGCGATCGTGCTCTCGCGGGGGAAGGGGCTCCGCGCGCAGCTGTGCATCGAGAACATGGCCGGGCAGGGGTCGACGCTCGGCGATCGTATCGATCAGATCGCCGCGATGATCGAGCGCGCCGGGCCGGAGGGGGCGCGGCTCGGGGTCTGCATCGACACGCAGCACGCCTTCGCGGCGGGGCATGATCTCCGGAGCGAGGCCGGCTACGAGCGGTTCTTCGGCGACTTCGACCGGCTGCTCGGCATGGATCGGCTGCGGTGCATGCACGTGAACGACTCGAAGGCGGCGCTCGGCCAGCGGCTCGATCGGCACGAGCGCATCGGCGACGGGGAGATGGGGCTCGTGCCGTTCTGGCGCCTCGCGAACGACGCGCGGCTCGCGCGCGTGCCGGCGGTGGTCGAGCTGCCGCCGCTCTCCAAGGAGCGGCGCGGCTACACGGAGGAGATCGCGCGGCTGCGCGGCCTCAGGGGCGCGCCGGAGCCGGCGACGGCGTCGCCGCTCCCCGTCGATGCCCGGCCGCCGAGGAAGGGAAGGCCGCGCGCCTCGCGAGGCTGACGCCCGCGCGAGAGCGGAGCGCCTCGGGGCGATCGTGGCCCTGCGACATGGCTCGTCTGCGCCGCGCTGCTCGGCGCGCTCACCTCGCCCGGTGCGGCACCCGGACGCCCTTCTCGTCGGCCACGCGGATCGCCGTCTCGTATCCCGCGTCGGCGTGCCGGATGATCCCCATCCCCGGATCGATGGTGAGCACCCGCTCGAGCCTCCGCCGGGCGGCCTCGGTGCCGTCGGCGACGATCACCATCCCGGCGTGCAGCGAGTTGCCGATCCCGACGCCGCCGCCGTGGTGGAAGCTGACCCACGACGCGCCGCCGGCCGTGTTCGCGAGCGCATTGAGGATCGCCCAGTCGGCGATCGCATCCGAGCCGTCCTTCATCGCCTCGGTCTCGCGGAACGGGGACGCGACCGACCCGCAGTCGAGGTGGTCGCGCCCGATCACGAGCGGCGCCTTCACCTGGCCGGTGCGCACGAGCTCGTTGAACGCGAGCCCGACCTTCGCGCGGTCGCCGTGGCCGAGCCAGCAGATCCGGGACGGGAGCCCCTGGAACGCGATCTTCTGCTCCGCGAGCTCGATCCAGCGCCGGAGATCGGGATCGCCCGGGACCGCCTCGAGCACCGCGCGGTCGGTGGCGAGGATGTCCTCGGGATCGCCCGACAGCGCGACCCACCGGAACGGGCCTTTGCCCTGGCAGAACAGCTCGCGCACGTACGCCGGCACGAAGCCGGGGATCGCGAACGCGTCCTGGCAGCCCGCCTCCATCGCGCAGGTCCGGATGTTGTTGCCGTAGTCGAAGACCTCGGCCCCGCGCTGCTGCATCGCGAGCATCGCCTCGACCTCGATCCGCATCCCCGCCTTCGCGCGCGCGACGTACGCCACGGGGTCGCGGGCGCGCAGCTCCGCCGCCTGCTCCAGCGTGAGCCCCGGCGGGACGTAGCCGACGAGCGGATCGTGCGCCGCGGTCTGCTCGGTGACGAGGTCCGGCGTGACGCCGCGGCGGACGAGCTCCGGGTAGACGTCGGCGGCGTTGCCGCAGAGGGCGATCGAGCGCGGCGTCCCGCGCCGGACGCTCTCGAGGACGGCCTCGAGGGCGCGATCGAGGTCGTCGATGCGCTCGTCGACGTAGCGGGTGCGGAGCCGCTTCTCGATGCGCGCCGGGTCGATCTCGACGCCGAGGCAGGCGATGCCCGCCATGGTCGCGGCGAGCGGCTGCGCGCCGCCCATGCCGCCGAGCCCCGCGGTGAGCACCCAGCGGCCGCCGCCCGGGGCGCGCGCCGCGTGCGCCTTGCGCGCGGCGACGAACGTCTCGTAGGTGCCCTGCACGATGCCCTGCGAGCCGATGTAGATCCAGGAGCCCGCGGTCATCTGCCCGTACATGGTCAGGCCGAGCGCCTCGAGGCGCCGGAACTCGTCCCACGTCGCCCACCGGCCCACGAGGTTCGAGTTCGCGAGGAGCACGCGGGGCGCGTCCGGGTGCGTGCGGAAGCGGCCCACCGCCTTGCCCGACTGCACGAGGAGCGTCTCGTCGTCCTCGAGCTCCCGGAGCTCGCGGACGATCACGTCGAACGCCTCCCACGATCGCGCCGCCTTCCCGGTACCGCCGTAGACCACGAGGTCGTCTGGCCGCTCCGCGACCTCCGGATCCAGGTTGTTGTGGATCATCCGGAGCGCCGCCTCCTGGATCCACCCCTTGCAGCTCCGCTCGCTCCCGCGCGGCGCGCGCACCCCCCGGGCCCCTTGCGCTCCCGTCGTCATGCTGTCGTGTACTCCAGCCGGTGCGGCTCGACCAGGCGGCGCGGCGTCCGTCGCGACGCGCGGCGAGGGGCACGCCAACGCGTGACGTAAGCCTGCTCCGCGCGCCCGACGTCTCTCCAGGACAGCCGGCTTCGTCCGAACCGGAGTATGCTCGCCCGCGGCGCGAGCAGCGCCCGACTCCGGGAGAATCCATGATCTCGACGATCCGTTCGGCCCTTGCGCGTTGTCCGGTCCGGGCCCTTCCGCTCGCAGCCCTGGCGCTCTCCTTGGCGACGACGGGGTGCGACAAGGTCGGGTGCTTCGAGTGGACCGAGCTCGAGGGGGAGTGCCCCGCTCAGGAGGAAGCGCTCGACTATTTCGGCGGCTCCACCTGCGGCGGGGAGGTCCAGTCGGTCGACAGCGAGCCCGAGTTCGACGGCGACTACTGCTGTTACGACATCACCAAGCGAGCCGACGGCGAGTACGACACCTGCGCGTTCTAGGGCTCGTCCAGCGCGTTCCTGTCGAGCTCCTCGAGCGCCGCGAGATCCCGCGCGGCCAGCTCCTCCACGCCGCCGGCAGCCTCGCGCGGGTAGGCCAGCGCGATCTCGCCGTCGTGCAGATAGAGGTGCTGGCCGTCGATGCACCCGTGCGCGCCCCCCGCCGCGTGGAGCGCCGCGATGGCCTCGCCGAGGCGCGCCCGCTGGCCCCTGGTCAGGGCGCGGCCCTCGTCGGCGAGCGCGCGACCCTGGGGCGGCGCCACCCAGACCTCGCCGGCGGCGAGGTCGACCCGCAGGACGGACGGCAGGGCCGGGTGGCCGGCGCGCGCGAACGCCCGGGCCCGGGCGAGGGTCGCGTCGTCGAGCTGCAGCACGAGCACGTCGCGATCGAGCCAGGCGTCGCGCCATCGCCCCTCGGTGTCCCGGCCGTCGCCGACCTCGAGCGTCGCCGCGAGCCGCGTCGTCGCGGAGGGCGGCGCCTCGCTCGACCGAGGCCGGGCGCTTGCGCGCGACCGCCGCGGCCGCGGGCTCTCCGGCCAGGGGAGCGCGGTGATCGCGCGCCGCGCCTCGAACGCGTCGGCCGGGCGCGCGGCGGGGTCCTCCGCGAGCAGCGCCGCCACGATGGCGTCGTGGGCCGCCGTGAGATCCGGGTGGATCTCGCTCGGCGCCGGATCGAGGTGCCCGCCCACGGCGGGCGCGGGCGGCTCTCCGGTGAGCAGCTCGGCGAGCACCGCGCCGGCGCCGTACAGGTCGCTCGCCAGCGTCGCCGGTCGCCCCATCCGCTGCTCCGGCGACATGTACGCGAACGTCCCGATCGCGCCGGCCGTCGCGGTGGTCGAGAGATCGCCGAGGTGCGCCGCCCCGAAGTCCGCGAGGTGCGCCGTCCCGATCTCGTCGAAGAGCACGTTGCTCGGCTTCACGTCGCGGTGAAGGATGCCGAGCCGGTGCGCCTCGCCGAGCGCGGACAGGAGCGCGCAGGCGATCTCGACGGCGCGCGCGGGCGCGACCGGCTCCCCCCGGAGCCGCTCGATCAGGGAGCCGCCGGCCATCCAGGCGAGCACCATCGCGGGCCCCTCGGGGTGATAGGCGCGGAGCGCGACGACGTTCGGGTGCCGGAGCTGGGCGAGGGCCCGCGCCTCGCGCTCGAACCGGAGCAGCGCGTCGCGGCCCGCTCCGAACGCCGCGCCCGCGAAGATCTTCACGGCGACGCGCTCCGCCGTGATCCGGTCGCGCGCCTCCACCACGCGCGCGTGATGCGTGGCCATGACGTCGCGCAGGGTCTCGTAGCGCCCGAAGAGGAGCGGCCCGGCGGGCGCGGAGCCCAGAGGAGAGGGCGCCGCCGCGGGGCCGCCGGGAGCGACGGCCGGCGACGAGGGCGCCTCCTGGCCGCGCGGGTCGAGCCGGGAGAGCTCGTCGCGCACGGTCTGCGCGGCGTCCTCGAGCCCGAGGTCGCCCAGGCAGCGGCAGAGCAGCGGCAGCGCGCGGGCGCGCTCCGCGGAGGCGGGCGGCAGATGCTGCAGCGCCCGCACCGCGGCCTCGGTGCGGCCGTGGCGCGCGAGGAGCTCGCCGAGCGCGAGCCACGCCGCCGCGTCGCCCGGGCGGCGGCGGAGCGCGGCCTCGAGCGCGCGCGCGCCATCCGCGGGGCGGCCGGCGAGCTCGAAGCTCTCGGCGGCGCGGCGCGCGGCCTGGGCCGCGGTGAACGCCTCCGCTGCCGCGGCGTGGGCGCCGAGCGCCGCGAACAGCGCGCCGGCGTGGCGGGGGAACCCGCGCGCCGCGAGGTCGGCGGCGACGCGCAGCGCGGCGTCCCGGGGCACCGTGATCGCGAGCTCCTCGAGCGCCTCGCGCGCGAGCGCGTCGTCGCCGCCGAGCGCGGCCATCAGCGCGGCGCGGGCCGGGTCCTCGGCGGCGAGCGCCTCCCTGGCCGCGCCGGCGAAATCGCAGACCCGCTCGAGCAGCTCCGACGCGCCCGCGTGATCGCCGGCCGCCACGAGGAGCGCGGCGCCGCGCTCGCGCTGCCCGATCGCGGCGAGCTCGTCCGCGCGCCGTCGCAGGTCCTCGTACGCCACCCCGAGGTCGGCCGTCCAACCGTCAGTGCGCGGCGATGCGCGCGCGGCCGTTCACGGAGAGGTCGAAGCGCACCTCGCCGAGATCGATCCCCGAGGCGCTGAACGGCACCTGCCGCGTGCGGTGCACGGCGACCGTCGCGCTCGCGGGCAGGGGGCCGAGCGTCGACGGATCCAGCAAGGAGCCCGGGATCACGCCCCTCCCCGTGTCCTTGAACGCGCACCGCACGGTCGCGCCGTGCGCCGAGGTCACGTCGATGTAGATGTCGTCGCGCGTCCGGCCGGCCTCACCGCCCTCCTCCGCGCGCCACTGCACCACCGCGCCGACCCCGGCGTCGAGCTCGACAAGGTCGGCCAGATCGGCGTCGCCCACCCGCACGTCCTCGGGACCGGCGGGGGCGTCGGCCTCGAAGGCGAACCGGTCGAGCTGCCCCGACCCCGAGCTCTCGAAGACGTACCGCGCCGGCGCCGGCAGATCGCTCGTGGCGTCGCGCGACGTGTAGAACACGCCGAAGACCAGGGCGCCCACGTCGGGGAATGCGCGGGCGGCGAGCGGCATTTGGGTGCTGTCGGTCCGCATCGTCACGTCGCCCGCGTCGAGGAGCTCGATCGGGCTGAGGGAGCTGAAGCTGCTCGCCGCGTCATCCTCGGCGGCGGGCGAGAGGACCATGCAGCTGCCGGCGGCCGGGAGGACGAACGCCTGGCCGACCGCCCCCTCGGCGAGCTCGGGATCCATCGCGGAAGAGAGGCGCATGAACTTCGCCAGGACGTTGGTGACCGACGGCGCGCTCTCGTCGGCCGCGACCGGCAGCGCCGCGTCATCGAGCTCGACGGGGGCGGTGGCGGCGTCCCGGCTCAGGTTGATCGCGCGCTCGACGCGCACGACCCCCTGGGTGACCACCCCGTTGACGTCGGCCGCGTCGCCCGCGACAGGCGCCGAACAGCCGACGAGAGCCGCAACGGCGAGGAGGCATGAGGTGGAGAGGGCGCCGTAGGGACGCATAGATCCAAGTCTAAGGCCGGTCCTCCGGCCGGGCAAGCGCCTGCGCTGGCCACAGAAAATGCGCGAAATCCGATTTTTTACGGCGTTACGGCCAGGTCAGAAGGTGACCGTGAGGCCGCCGCCCGGGGCGACGGTGCCCTGATCGAGGGCGACCGGAGCCCCGCCAATCTGGCCCGTGGCGTGATGGTACGTCGCTGTGGCCTCCAGGGCGACATGTACGTGTCGGAACCCGGCACGCACGCCCAGCACGAACCCGACCCGGAGGTGCTGGCCCGATGCGTCGACGAGGGGCCCCTGGGTCGCCGAGCCGGCGGGCAGCCGCACCTCGCCGCCCAGGAGCTCGAGCCCGAGCCGCGGACCGAGCCAGAGCGCAAAGAGATCCGCGTCCGACCGGAAGCCGAGCAGGAGCGGGACGTCGAGCCCCGCGCCGTAGACGTCGCTCCCCGCCGCTTTCGAGCCCGCGCTCGGGCCCGGAGCGCCCGCGAAGAGCGCCGAGGCGCCGAGCCCGAGCGACAGGGACGCCTCGCCGAGCGGGAACTCATGGCGCCCGTCGAGCCGGAGGGCGCGCCCCGTGTACGTCAGCCCGGCCTCGTTCCCGCCGTCGATCCCGACGCGGGCGCTGGCCCAGGGCGCGACGCCCGGCGACACCGTGATCTCGGAGAGCTTCCGCCGCGCGGCGCCCTCCGTCGCGGCCGGGTCGCCGGCGCTCGCGCCCGCCGCCGGCGGAGCGGCCGTCGCTCCGGCGACGATCAGGTCGCCCGACAGGCCCGCGCCGAAGCTCACGTTGCCCGGACGGAGGACGTGGGCCGGATGGAGCAGCGGACCGCTGCCATGACAGCCCGCGCAGGCGCCTGCGAGGAGCGTTGCGACCCAGCGCCGGATCACGGTGTGACCCGGGCGCCGTATTGAACCGACGGTGCCGGCGGAGACATGGGGAGCGCGGCCCGAGAGGCGACGCGAGGGGGCTCGAAAAGCTGCTCTACTTGCGGAAGCGCGAGGGGTAGTCGTTGGCGGCGGCCCGCTTCTGCAGCTCGGCATCGTCCGGGTGCAGCTTGATGGCGCGCGCGATGAGCGCTTCCTCGGTCTCCACGATCTGCGGATTGGGCAGGCAGCACTCGACCGGGCACACGGCCTGGCACGCTTCGTGGTCGTAGAAGCCGACGCACTCCGTGCAGAGCTCCGGATCGATCACGTAGATCTCATCGCCCTCGCTGATGGCTTCGTTCGGGCATTCCGGCTCGCAGGCGCCGCAGTTGATGCAGTCTTCGGTGATGTAAGTCGCCATGGCCTTCGCTTCATTCTCCGGGTCAACCCCGGTCCGCTCGTTTCTAGAGGCCTGACCGCACGGTGTCAATTCGGGCGGAAGTGGGCGCAGGTTCCGCGCGGAGACGCCGGCGCACGCTTGCGCGCGGGCGCCCCTGCCGGTACTAAGCGGCCCTCCTCGATGCTTCGCCTCACCGGGCCCGCCCTCCTGCTCGTCGTCCTCGGCGCCTCCTCGCTGCTCGCCGGATGCGGCCCGCAGATCGGCGATGCGTGCATCACGTCGCTCGATTGCGCGCAGCAAGAGCAGCAGCTCTTCTGCGATGGCACGCAGCCCGGCGGCTACTGCACGGTCTTCAACTGCGAGCCGGACAGCTGCTACGGCAGCAGCGTCTGCGTCGCGTTCAACCCGGTGCTGGATCAGGCGTGCGGCGAGCTCGAGAACGTCCGCTGGCCGCGCTTCGAGCGGACGTTCTGCATGGCCACCTGCGACGACGACGACGACTGCCGCAGCGGCTACTCGTGCGTCGCGCTGGGCGATATCCGGGGCGCCGCGGCGATACCGCCGGGCGAGCGCAACGCCGCGATCGTCGACTCCGAGCCGGAGAGCTCGAAGGCATGCCTGCCGGATCCGTCCTCTACCCCGAGCGCGCCCGGCGAGCCGTCGGGCGACGTCGAGAGCGGGCCCGGTGTCTGCGGGGCCGCTCCTGAGCAGCCCGCGTGGACTCCCTACACGCCGGAGGGCGAGGGCGGCGCCGGTGGTTCGGAGGGCGAGGGCGGCGCCGGTGGTTCGGAGGGCGAGGGCGGCGCTGGCGGCTCGGGGGGCGAGGGCGGCGCTGGCGGCTCGGGGGGCGAGGGCGGCGAGGGCGGAGGCTGAGCGCGGTGCGGTCCGGCGTCGCGCGTCGACCGTGCTAGCGTGGGCCGCGTGTTCGGATC
>JAICEP010000034.1 GCA_025924095.1 Sorangium sp. | reverse complement strand
CTCTACCAGGAGTTCCGCCTCGACGAGCAGACTTGCCCGATCCCCTATCTGAAGCTGATCCAGGTCAGTCCGCGCATCTTCGGGGAAGGGCTCCAGAACTACTACTCGCCGCCGATCAAGGTCGAGCGCTACGACGGGGTGGCCTCGCCGGAGCACATCGCGGACTTCTTCCCCAAGGTCGTGGCGAACCTCGATCCGGTGAAGGGGACGACGCTGGTCGACCCCGCGCAGGGCTTCTGGACGGGCGCGCGCTTCCTCGGCGCCACGTCGATCGCCATCCTCCGGCAGGGCCGCGTGGTCGGGCTGCACCGGCGCACCGGCAAGACCGACAAGGACCCGATCCCGCCCGAGGTGAAGCGGCGCGACCCGCGGCTCGACGTGCGCACCGACTGGGTCGCTGTGGACGTCGGCGCCGCGTCGACGGTCGTCGCCGTCCGGGGAGAGCGCGGCGGCGCCGAGTTCGTCCGGATCGGAGCCGACGGCCCGGTCCGCGTGTCGGCCGACAACGAGAACCCGAGCGAGGTCGCGTTCGAGGCGCTGGCCCGGACCACGAAGGCGTGGCGCGATCGGGTGATCCTGCCGATGACGCGCTGGGGCGACGTGCTCGTCGGGCACGCCGCGCGCGACATGCGCCTCCGGCCGGGCGAAGGCGCCCACGAGCGCGCCGCGGCCTCCCTCCCGGCCCTCGCGCTCCTGCGCGAGCGGACCGAGCGCGGCGAGCCGTTCCGGCTCCGGGGCAGGAGCGACCCCGACACCGCCGAGGCGCTGAAGAAGCCGGCGCCGCCCATCATCGACGAGGAAGGGATCGGCGCGCACGACCCGTTCGACCCGATCGAGCTCTACGCGTACTACGTCGGCCTGCAGCTGAACCAGCGCTCGCGGGGGATCTCCACGCGCTACGCGATCACGATGCCGACGGGCTGGTCGCCCGAGCGCCGCGCCAGCGTGCTCGTCGCCTTCCGCCGCGGTCTCTTCCGGAGCCTGCCGGCGGGCCTCTGCGAGTACCACGACCTCGACGGCCTCCAGGTCGTCGACGCGGGCCCGTCGGCGATCGCCTACGCCGTGCAGGCGTTCCGCATGTTCGGGATCCAGCCGCGCGAGGGCGGCGTCCCGTTCTGCGTCATCGACGCCGGGGCCAGCGAGGCGGGGATCGCCTTTGGCATCCTGCGGAGCGCGAAGGGCCACGAGGTGGCGCAGGGGCTGGAGCGGATGGTCGAGTACCTCGAGCCCACGGCGATCCCCTGGCTCGGCGGCGAGCGGCTCCTGCACCGGCTCGCCTACCGGGTGTACGCGGCCGCGGCCAACCAGCCCGCGATGAGCGAGCGCCGGATCCCGTTCGAGCGCCCGCCCGAGGAGAGCGCGCTCGACGGCGCGGAAGATCTGCTCGCGCCGTCGCCCGACGCGCGCGCCAACACCTGGGCGCTCAAGGAGCTCCTGCGGCCTCTCCTCGAAGCGGGGCCGAGCGCGCCGGTCGAGGAGAAGCTCGCGCTGGTCGGGCTCGACGGGGAGAGCGCCGTGGTGCCGCTCTCGATCGATCGCGGCGCGCTGAGCGGCGCCATCGACGCGTGGCTCCGGGACGCGATCGACGTGTTCCGGCAGCACCTCGGCGGCGCGGTGGCCAAGATCGGGCGCGAGCCGGATCCCTACCAGGGGCTCCGGGTCCTGCTCGGCGGGCGCCTCGGGATGAACCCGCGCCTCGCGGAGCTGCTCGCCGGCGTGCTGCCCGCGGGCGTGCAGGTGCACCGCTTCAAGGAGCCGGACAAGGCGAACCTGGGCGCGCCCACGGTCAAGATGGCGACCGCGCTCGGCGCGCTGTCGCTGCGGTTCGATCGGATCGGGGCCACGCTCCGCGCGGAGAAGCGCGACGCGTTCCGCTACCGCGTCGGGCGCGCCCGCCACGGGCAGCTCGCCGACGTCCTCGATCCGTCGGTGGACTACGACGCCTGGCGCGAGATGGGCGCCTGCTTGAAGCCCGAGGTCGAGATCCTGTTCATGGCGGTCGAGGACGAGGGGGAGGTCGCGGCGGACGATCCGCGGGTGCGCCGCGCGGCCTGCGCGCTCGGGCGCGACGCCGTCGGACAGCGGCTCTACATCCGGGCCGTCGGGCCGGCGCGCGCCGAGATCAGCGTGGGGCCGTCCGGCGGCGAGCCCTCGGCGGGCGCCGTGTGCTGGACGGTCAACCTGGAGAGCGGCGCCGCGGAAAAGACCGGCGGCTGAGCGCATGGGGGCTCCGCGGCTTCACGTGTCCCACGACGACCTCGATCCCGAGGGATCGGTCCACGCCGGCGCCGCCCCGGCGGCCGCGCCTGCCAGCGCCACCCCGGCGGCGGTGCCCGCAGAGGCCCGGCAGACCGAGGCCAGGCTGGCCGCGGAGCTCGCGCGCGCCACGGGCGAGCTCCGCGCGCTCTTCCGCGCCATCCCGGATCTCTGCTTCCGCGTCGACGCCGAGCTCCGGATCGTCGACCACAATGAGCCGCGGCTCTCCGCGCTCCGCGTCGCGCCCGTGGCGCCGCTGGGCAAGCGCATGGCGGAGGTGCTCCCCGGCGAGCTCGGAGAGCAGCTGGAGCGCGGGGTCCGGGAGGCTCACGAGACGGGCGCCGTCGTCGCGCTCGAGCACGCCGTCCCTAGCGCGGGCGGAGAGCGCCACGTGGAGGCGCGCATGGTGCCGTTCCTCGAGGGGCACGCCCTCGTCCTGCTCCGCGACATCACCGAGCGGCGGCGCACCGAGGAGGCGCTCCGGCAGCGCGAGGAGCGATCGCGCGAGTCGCAGAAGATGGAAGCGCTCGGCCGGCTGGCCGGCGGCATCGCGCACGACTTCAACAACATGCTCATGGTGATGCTCGGCTATGGCGAGCTCCTCCTGCGCCGGCTCGGGACCGAGAGCGCGCTCCGGCGCGACGCCCTCCAGGTCACGAAGGCCGGGGAGCGCGCCGCGGCGCTCACGCGGCAGCTCCTCGCGATGAGCCGCCGCAAGGTGCTGCAGCGCGAGGTGCTCGACCTCAACGCGGTGGTGCTCGACATGCAGACGATGCTCCAGCGCCTCATCGGCGAGAACATCGATCTGCAGACGAACGTCGGCCGGGATCTCGGGTCGATCAAGTTCGACAAGAGCCAGCTGGAGCAGGTCCTCCTCAACCTGGTCGTGAACGCGCGCGACGCGATGCCGCGGGGCGGCGGGCTCGTCGTCGAGACGTCCCTCGGCGAGCCCGGCCAGAACCCCGCGGCGCGGTCGTTCGTGCCCGCGGAGCGGGACGAGGGCGACGCGCCCGCCGCGAGCGGTCCGCCGTACGTCGTGCTGTCGGTGACCGACAGCGGCTACGGGATGGACCACGACACGCTCGCGCACCTGTTCGAGCCGTTCTTCACGACGAAGGCGCGCGGCAAGGGCACGGGGCTCGGCCTCGCCACGGTCTACGGGATCGTGAGCCAGAGCGGCGGGCTCATCGAGGTCGAGAGCGAGGTCGGGCGCGGCACGACGTTCCGCGTCTACCTGCCGCGCGTCGAGGACCGCTCCGAGGAGGCGCCCGCGCGCGCCCGGCCGTCGCCGGCCGGCGGCGATGAGACGGTGCTCGTCGTCGAGGACGACGGAGCCGTGCGCAAGCTCATCGTCGAGGTGCTCGAGCGGCGCGGCTATGGCGTGCTCTCGGCCGCGAGCGGCGAGGAAGCGCTGGCCGCGCTCGCGGGCGAGGGGGAGGAGGCGATCGACCTCCTGCTCACCGACCTCGTGATGCCGGGCATGAACGGCCGCGAGCTCGCGGAGCGCGCCCTCGCGATCCAGCCGCGCGCGTGCGTGCTGTACATGTCCGGCTACGCCGAGGACGTCCTCGCGGGCGCCGAGACCGATCGCGAGCTCGTGCTGCTGCAGAAGCCGTTCACCCCCGAGGCCCTCGCGCAGCGCGTGCGCGACCTGCTCGACCGGCGGTAGCGTTCGCGGGGAGCGCTGCCGCCGGGGCGCCGCGGATCGCGGATCACCGCCCGCCGCGGCCGAGGACGTCGCCGGCGGGGGACGGAGGATCGGCGATCCCGAGCGGCGCCGTCGGCCGCCGCCGCCGCAGGTAGAAGAAGTCGCGCGGCGCCGGCTCGGCGACGTACTCCTCCGGCTTGAACTGCACGTCCGGGATCAGCGCCGACCGCGCGCGCGGCCCCTCGCCGTCCGCGCCGCGCCCGTACAGGAGGAAGCGCGGGTAGGCGTGGTTGACGTCGAGCTCCGCCACGTCGTGCGCGCCCGCGGCCTTCATCCCCCGGGCGAGGGTGCGCGCGGTCACGGCCTCGCCGAGCCCGTAGAAGAGCAGCTTGCCCGTCGCGTCGACGCCGAGCGCCGACCGCCGGATCACCGTCTCGCCGCTCACGGTCGCGCCCCAGTCGCGGTTCGAGTCGTAGAGCAGGTGGTGCAGCTCGCCCTGCTCGACAAGGCAGGGCGGCGTCTGCCGGTAGGCGGCCATGCGGGCCTCGTCGGCGCGCAGCTCGGGCCAGGTGCGGATCCGCACCGCGCCGGTCCGGTAGAGGGCGATCGTGCACGCCTTGTCGCGCGGCGGCAGGAACGTGTCGCCGTCGAGCATCATCCCGTAGTGACCGTGCATCGCCTTGAAGCCCCCGTTGAAGGCGGCGATGAGCCCTCCGGCGTGGCCCTCGGGGACGAGCCCCGGGCGGCGCTCGGCCGGGATGTCCGGCGAGAACGGCTCCTTCGTGCCCGCGACGAGCCGGAGGTCGACGCGCCCGAGATCGATCGCCACCACGGCGATCGCCGCGAACACGCGCCTCGGATCCGGGTGCACGACGCTCCTCCAGAGCACCGGGGCGTCGCCGGGTCGCACGGCGTCGGGGACCGGCGCCCAGACGCCGTCGCCCGTGGCCGCGACCTCGCGGAAGGGCGGCTCGAACGAGGAGGGGGACGAGATCGATTCGGTCTCCAGGCCCCCGCTGTCCTTCACGGCCTCCGCCGCGGCGGCGGGCGCGGGCTCCCAGAACGTCTTCGGGGGCGCGTGCCGGTAGAGGGCCTGGTTCAGGCGGTCGGCGACGCCGTAGGCCACGTCCTCGGCCCACGCGACCGGAGCCGGGCCGACCACGGCCCGCGCCCCGTCGGCCAGCGCCGGGCCGAAGCCGCGGACCTCATGGATGCCGTACCAGAGCGCCTCGACCGCGATCGCGCAGAGCGCGACGCAGCGCAGCGCGCGCTCGGGCAAGCGCGGGCGGGACCGCCGCCTGCGCGGGCGCTCGCTGGCGGGAGGGGGCGAAGGCTTGTCCACGGGGACACAGAGGCTACCCGATCGTGCGGGCAGCCCCAAGTTCCGGGCTGCGAGCGAGCGCCGCCGAGCTCGCTACGGCTGCCCGTGCGCCATCGTCCGGGGCCCATCCTTGAACAGGATCTCGATCTTGCCCCGATCGATGACCTTCGCGACCACGCCGTCGCCGAACTTGCTGTGGTGAATGAGCTCGCCCTCGCCGAAGGTGAGGGTGATGCGGTACGGCTTGAACGCCCCGGAGGGCTTCCCTGCGATGGCGCGCTCCCACGCGAGCGTGTGGTCGCGCTCGGCGCGCTGGGCGGCCGTGAGGCGCTCCACGCCGCCGCCGCGCGTCGAGGCCGACGACGTCGCCCTCGGCTCGCCGCTGCTTCGCGACGCGGCGCGCGCGGCCGCGCGGCTCTCGCGCTCGCTCTTCGGCTGGCGGTAGAGGTGGTGGGACATGCAGGTCTTGCACTCGACCTTCTTCACCACGTCGCCGACCATCGCGATGATCCGGTGGGTGAGGTCCAGGCGGCACTTGGTGCACCAGGCGTCGACTTCGCCGCCAGTCCTAAGCTTCTTCGTCGTCACTTCTCCTCACGGCGCCGGTCTCGCCCGGTCTCTTTGCTTCGATCCTTGACGTTCACTTGGGCGGTCACCTCAGGCTTCGGCAAGCCCGTCCTCGGCTCGTCCTGGCCGTCGTCTTTCTTGGCCGCATCGTTCGGAACGAAGCGGATCTCGGTCTTGATCTCGAAGGAGAGCTTCGTCAGCACCTTCGTGATCTCGTCCGCGAACTGGGTGTGCTCGAGGACATCCCGGATCTCCTTGGCGACGACCCGGTAGAGACCGTTCTTTGTCTCGTCGATCTGGGTATAGAGGTAGTGGAGGACCTCTTTGGGCAGCTTGAGGTCGCCCACGAAGTGCCGGAGGTTCTCGGGCCCCTCGCTCAGCCTGTCGATGCCGCTCTCGACGGCGCGCTCGACCACGCGCTTGAAGAGCTCCGGGATAGCGCGCTCGAAGAGGCGTTTCTTCTCGCCTTCGCCTTCCACCTTGTCCCCTTCGTCCTCGCGGAGCGGCTCGGTGTCGTCGGCCATGGCTCGGGCTCCCCTAGCGGGACGGGGCGGCCACGTCAATGCAGCGGTTCGTGCAGGGTGCCGGCGTCGCGCCATGGTCCATGGATCTGCCGGATTTTGATGACAATGGGGAGCCTTTCGCGCGTCGGGTCCGCTGGCGGGAGAGCTCGGCCTTCGAACCAGGCCGCTCGGCGGGAGGTCGTGGTGACCAGGACAGAACCTAGCGGCTCCGCGGCGTCGCGCGCATGCCGATCGCGGGGGCGCGCCGCCGGCTCAGAGCTCCTCGTAGGCGTCCGTCTCGTGCATCTCGTAGGTTTCGTCGGATTCCGCGCCGGCGTCGCCTTCGCGCGCTCGCTTGTAGGACTTCAGCATCCACACCTCCGCCGCGAACCGGCCGGCGCCGCGGCGAGCGCTGATCTCGACGGTGGCGTCGTCGTCCTCGAGTGAGCAAAAAGGCCGATCCGGCTGGACGATCGGCCATGCGTCCTCGGTGCCGTCGCTCGCGATCATCGCCCCGCGGCTGCTCCGCACGGCGACATCCAGGTTGAGGACCCCCGGTCCGCCGACGGCGAACACCCGGTAGCATGCGCCCCGGACCGCCTGCAGCTGCTCCGTGACGATCGCCCCGCCCTCGGCCACCTGCCCCTCGATCGGCTTGGGCGAGACCCGGCGCATGCCGTTCTCCGGACCGCAGAGCAGCGCCAGGCGCGTGACGTCCTTCACCGGATTGCCGCTGATCCTGAAGTTCCCGTAGCAGCGCACCCAGGGCCCGCCGACGCGCACCGGGAGGACCGGCAGGTCGAGATCCGCGGGCGCTCCGGCGTCGCCCTCACCCTGTCCCGCGTCGGCGTCCGACAGCCCGCCGGTCCCGACCGTGACGGCCACGTTCGGCGGCGCTGCCGAGAGCACGACCGGGGGGCCGGGCTTGCCCTCCCAGGGGCGCGGCTCATCGCGGCAGCCCGCCGCGACGAGCCCGAGGAGCAACGCGGCGCAGAGGCGCGCGGTCCTGGGGAAGAGCAGCGAGGGGCAGGGGCGCCGGGACGACACCGCGGTCGGCTCTTGCGCTAGAGTCCCGCGCGATGGAAGCGTTTTCTGTGCGCAGCGAGCGGCGGCCGCGCAATCCGCACAAAGCGAGGCACGACGCGCGCGATCCGCGCCGACGTTGCAGAGGGCGGGCCCCTCGCGCGTGAGCACGACGCCTCGCCCGCCCGCGCGCCCGAGCGCGGGCTCACGCCAGACACCCGCGCGCCCGAGCGCGGGCTCACGCCAGAACCAGGATCAGGAGCGCGCCCCGCGCCGCCGCGCCTCGTCCGGTGAGGAGGGCGCGAGCGCGCCCCCGTCGGCGCCGCCGGACCCGAGCGAGCGCGACCGGGAGATCGCGGCCGCCCTCGGGGCCTGGTTCGACCGCGTCGCGCGTGACCTGCCGTGGCGCAGGACGCGCGACCCCTACGCGATCTGGCTGAGCGAGGTGATGCTCCAGCAGACCCGCGTCGACACGGTGATCCCGTACTACGAGCGCTTCCTCGCCCGCTACCCCACGGTCTCCGCGCTCGCCTCCGCCGAGATCGACGACGTGCTCTCGCTGTGGAGCGGCCTCGGCTACTACCGCCGCGCGCGCGTGCTCCACCTCGCCGCGCGCGAGATCACCGCGCGCCACGACGGCGCGCTCCCCCGCGATGTCCCGGCGCTCCTCGCCCTGCCCGGCGTCGGCGCGTACACCGCGGGCGCGATCGCGAGCATCGCGTACGATCAGCCGGTGCCTCTCGTCGACGGCAACGTCGCCCGGGTGCTCTCCCGCATCGAGGGCATCGACGACGACATCCGCAGCGCCTCGGGCACGCGCAAGCTCTGGTCGACCGCGGAACGCCTCGTGCGGGGCCCCGCGGGCAGCGTCCATCCGGGACGCTTCAACCAGGCCTTGATGGAGCTCGGCGCGACCGTGTGCACGCCCCGAAACCCCCGCTGCGATGCCTGTCCCGTCGACGGCGCGTGCGCCGCGCGCGCGCTGGGGCGGCAGGCGGAGCTGCCGGTGATCGCCCCGAAGCGCGACGTCCTGGCGGTCGAGATGGTCGCGGCGGTGGTGCGGTCGGGCGACCGCGTGCTGTTCGCCCGGCGCGCCGAGGGAGGTCTCTTCGGCGGGCTCTGGGAGCCGCCCATGGTCGAGGCGCGCGCGCTCGCGGACGCCCGCGCGCTCCTCGAGCAGGTCGGCGTCGGGCCTGACGCGCCGCTCCGCGAGGTCGGCCGCGTGCGCCACATCCTCACGCACCGGCGGCTCGACGTGACGGTGGCGCGCGCCGAGGTGGCGGCCCCGTGGCGCTGCCGGGCAAAGCTTGCCGCCCCCTACGAGAAGGCGGCGTGGCTCGATCCGGGCGTGCTGGAGTTCGGCATTTCCAAGCTCGCGCGAAAGGTCCTGTCCGCGGCATCGGCCCCGGACGCCGGAGGCGCGCGTCGGCCGCGGTGAACGCGCACGGGCGGGCGGTCGGGCGCGCGGCGCGGTCCGCGGAGGCCGGAGATGGCTCGAAATCGCGTCCTCGCTGCGCTCCGAAGGGCCTCGCTCCGCTGCGGGCGGGGGGCGGCGCCGCTTGCGGCCGAGCTGCTGCGGCGCAGCGGCGCGGGCGGGGGCGAAACCCGTATGTCGCCGTGGAACGTCGCCGGCTTTGACGCTGCAGCGCGAGCGCTGTGGCACGGAAGGCGCTTGGTGGGAGGGCGGGCAGGCCCTCTAGCCTCGCGGCGCCGGCGGTGGCCGGAGCTCGATTCAAGCCTGGGAGCTCAAGCAACATGGATGCGCGACGACGGACCACGGAGACGCTGCCCACGGCGAGCGCACCTGTGCGATCCATGACCGTGATGGCGGACGACGGAGCGCTGTACGTGCTGCCGCTGTGCGAGCGGATCGTGCTCGATGTGCTGGCCTACGAGGACGAGGGCCTGCTGGCCTTCATCCGCATCGACGGGGAGGTGGTGGCGGAGCTGCCCGTGCTCGGGCAGGCGTGACCCCGCCGGGCCTGCTCGCGCCGCGCGTGGCGGCGCGCGCCGCGGTCTCGCCGCGCCGGCGCGGGCTGCCTCTCAACCCACGTTCCGTCGCATCCGCTGGGTCACAGGTTGCTCGTCCTCTTCGGCGTCGGGCTCCACGGACTCGACCTCCTCGTCTTCCAGGAGATAGGGCAGGTCGCCGTCGTCGTCGTGCGACATCACGACGTCGCTGATGTCCTGCCCCCGCGTCGCTCCCTCGAGGAACTCCGCCCCGAGATCGCTCGCCAGATCGGCGGCGGCGTCGGCGGCGTCGGGGTTCACCTCGAACTCGGTGCAGCCGGCGTCGTTCGGGTGATGGTGGTAGCCGCGGACCTCGTCGTCGAGCGTCGGGATCACGTCGCTGATCTCGCTGCGCGGGCTCACCTTGCCGCGCAGCGGGGGCGCCGAGGCGGTGTCCATCATGTCGATGAACGGGTCGTCCAGCTCGCTCGTTCCGGCCCAGCGCGCGGCGCTCTGGGGAGCCTGCGCCTGACTGCGGGGCCTTCCCGGGTCGCTGCGATCTTCTCGTTCTCGGCGCTGCGTCGTGCTCGTGCGCGGCGCGCGTGGCGGTGACGAAGGTGCGGCGGTGCTCTGCCTGCCTCGGGTGCTTGAATTGCTCACGGTGGTCTCCCCATGCAGGGTCCGGTCCGCAGGTGCAGCGGGCGGATACGCAACGGGAGCGAGGACCGTGCCGAAGGCTGCACGTTGCGCCGCGGCCGGGGGCGCGGCGCGCGGACGAGGCGCGCGCGGCGCGCGGTCGGGACGCAATTGAGCGTGCCAGCGAGCGCCACCTCGGGGTAGAAGGCTCGTGGCGATGCTGGAACTCCGGACCGGGCTTGCGCTCGCGGCCGTTCTCCTCGGGGCGTCCTTCGGGCGCGTCGCCGCGGCCCAGCCTGCTGCCGGCCGCGGCGCGGAGGCGCCGCCGGGCGAGGCGGGCGGGGGCGCCGAGCTCGAGGCGTACCGCGCGCTCTCGCGGCCACCGGGGACGGCGGGGCGCGTCGTGTCGACCCTCGCGATGGGGACCGGGATCCGGTTCAACAACCCGTACCGCCTGCAGACGCAGCTCGGGGAGACGGCGGAGTCGCTCTCGCTGACCGCGGGGTACCTCGATCTCGGCGTCGCGCTGGCGCTGGGGCCGGCCGATGGCGTCCAGCACGGCGGGGCGCTGCGCCTCTCGATCGCGGTGGACGGCGTGCCGCAGGAGTCGCTCACGCCGAGCTACTTCGTCGCCTACCGCGGCCTCACGCGCGCGCTCGCGTACGGGCGCCTCGGCGCGGCGATCCTGATCGAGCCCGACGTGAACGTCGGCGGCGAGCTCGCCGTGGGGCTCGGGTACTTCCTCCTCGCGGGCGTCGCGCTCTCGGGCGAGATCGTCGGGGATCTCTTCTACGGCGCCGCGACGTACGACGCGGCGTACACCGTCTATCCGGTCGTCTCCGCGCAGCTCGGGCTCATGATCGAGCACGAGCTCTTGCCATGAGCTCGTCGGGGCACGAGCGGCGGCGCGGGCGCCTCCGGGCCAGCGAGGCCGCGGGGGTCACGGCGCTGCTGCTCCTCGTGGGCATCGCGCCGGTCGTGGGCGACATCGGCAGCTGCGGGCAGGCGCCGGAGGAGCTCGACCCGTACAAGTTCTTCGCGCTCAAGGCGCAGATCGACTGCGCCCAGTGCGAGGACTGTGGCCTGCACACGCGCGCCTGCGCCGCCGCTTGCGGCTTCGAGGCCGCGCCGGAGCTCCCGGCCGGCTGCTATCCGCTGGTCCACGACGGCGAGGTGTGCCTGCACAAGCTCAACATGGCGAGCTGCGACGAGTACCGCGATCACATGGCGGACGAGGGCGCGTCGATCCCGACGGAGTGCAATTTTTGCCCACTGGAAGAGGCGCCGTGAGCGGGCGCGGCGCAGTCGCGTCGGGTCGACGCCTCGCCAGGGCCGCGCGGGTGCTCTCGTGCGCCGCGCTCGTCGCGGCCCTGTCCGGGTGCGCCTCGAAGCCGGCGCTCCTCGCGAGCTACGACGACTATGCGGCGTACCGGGCGACGCGCGTATCGAGGACCCTCGAGGGGCGGCTCGCGGCGGCGTCGGCCTACCTGGAGCGCCACCCGGAGGGGGCCTTCGCCGCCGAGGTGCGCGCGTATCTCGCGCGGGCCGAGCCGATCTACTACGCCGCGAAGCGCGGGACCGCCGCCGGCCTCGCGGCGTACCTGGCCACGCTGCCCAGGGGCGCGTTCCGCGCGGAGGCGACCCACCGGCTGCGCGCGCTCGTCCGGGAGCGCAGCGCCGGCGACCTGCTCTCGCGCGCGGCCCAGCGGACGGATGCGCACCTCTCGAGGCAGCGGGCGGAGCGCGCGCGGATCCGCGAGGAGCTCGCCGCATGGCTGCGCCGGTTCCTGGGCAGGGAGGCCTGGGGGCGCCCGCTCGCGGAGGCGCCTGCCGAGGTGATCGTCCCGTTCAGCCTGGCGCTGCCGGCGCCCCGGTGCGCGCCGGCCGACGAGCGCGCGACCCCGGGCGCTGCCGTCTGTGCGAAGCGGATCGCGCTCCCGTTCGTCGTGAACGCCGGGGGCGAGAGCGCGCCGCGGCAGGCGGAGATCGAGGTCGCCGTCCTCCAGGACGCGGCGGGCCGCCCGATCGAGGTCGCGATCCGGGGGCCCGATCTCTTCACGCGCCTCGAGGAGGCGCGCTCGGCGCGCGAGGTCGCCCCGGACGACCCCGAGGGCCGCATCGGGGGGATCGTCCTGGCGGTCGAGCTCTCGCGCGGCGCCTTCGCGGCGCGCGTCTCCGGCGATCCGTCGTGCAGCCGCGAGGCGGTGGCGCCCGTTGTGCTGCACCTGGAGTGCGGAGGGGCCCGCCTCGTGGCGCGCGCCGCGAGCGAGGCGGGCGAGGACGACGTCGTGACGATCGCCGTCGCCCCGCCGGCGCGCTAGCTCCGTGCGTCTGCTAGCACGGCTTGTTCTTCTTCTTCCCCTTGAGCTTCGCCGTGTTCTTCGGGCAGACGTCCTTGATGGCGGCGGAGCGCTCCCTGTAGATCGCCTTCATCGCCTCGAAGACGGCCGCCTGCTCGCGCTTGAGATCCTTCGTCTCCCCCGGATCCGCGACGACGTCGAAGAGCTCGAACGCGTCGTCGTCGCCGTAGGCGATGAGCTTGTGCTGCCCGCTGATGAGCGCCCTGCGCCGGTCGTTGTCGCTCGTGCGCGGCAGATCGACGATGACGTCGCGCGGCTCGGCGCTCGCGCCGTAGAGCTCGGGCACGAGGCTCGTGCCCGGGAACGACGGCTCCGGCGGGGCGCCGGTCAGCTCCAGGATCGTGGGCGCGAGGTCGATCGAGCTGCGCGGCACGTTGATCCGGCGCGGGGTGATCCCCCCGGGCGCATGGATCATCAGCGGCACGTGGGTGAGCACGTCCCACACCTCGAAGCCGTGGCGATACATCTTGTGCTCGCCGAACGCCTCGCCGTGGTCCGCGGTCACGATGATCGCTGTGTCCTTCCCCCACGGCTGCTTCGCGACGAAATCGAGCAGCTTGCCCACGTGCATGTCGGTGAACTTCACCTCCCCGTCGTATTTGTCGCGGGCGCGCTTGCCGAACGGCTCGATCCCCTCGTGCGTCATGTACACGTCGTGCGGATCGAGGAAGTGGAAGTACGCGAAGAAGGTGCCCGATGTGTTCGCCTTGTCGGAGAGCATCTTGATCGCGAGCTCCAGGTGCCCGGGGCTCGTCACGTTCCGGTCGGTCGTGTTGTCGGCCGAGAGCCCGGGCACGATCTCGTACACGTCGAAGCCCTGCCGGAAGCCCGCCTTCTGGTCGAAGTAGAAGTGCGCGTGCGCGCTCATCGTCCGCACCCCGGCCTTCTGCAGGAGCTCCGGGAACATCACGACGCTGTCGGGGTAGTTGCCGAAGAAGTAGCCGCTGCGATCGACCGCGCTCGGGTACCGGCCGGCGAGGAAGCCGCCGACGCTCATCGAGGTGTACGACGAGATCGCATAGTGGCGCGTGTAGCTGACCGCCTTCTTCTCGAACGCCGTCAGCGTGGGCGCGATGTCGCGCTCGTAGCCGTTCCAGGGCATGTCCGCGCGCAGGCTGTCGATCGAGATCACGAGCACGTTCATCTTCGGGCGCTGCGCCGCCGGCGCCCCCGCGGTGTCGCCCTCCTTGCCCGCGGCGGCGGCGCCCTCGGCCGCCGGCGCGGCGTCGCCCTCCTTGCCCGCGGCGGCCTGCGATCCGGCCGCGACGGGCTCCTGCCGCGCCGTGGGCTCCGGCGTGCGCGCGGGCGGGGGATGGCCGTCGCCCTCGCGGGAGCAGCCCGCTCCGGCGCTGACGAGCGCGAGCGCGAGCGTCGCCGCGAGGCGCCGGCGGGCCAGGCGCGGGGGCGCCGCGGGAGGGGGCGTCGAGCAGGAGGGCGCCCGTTGTCCTTCCGGTTCCCAGGCTCTCGTACGTGAAGCGACCGTGTGCATGAGCGCCGTCTTACTCCGACTTGCGCCGCTCCGCCAAAGCCGCACACCGCGCGCGACTTCCGGTATGCTCTCTGCTCATGGCCTCGGCCCCTCGGAACCCGCCGCCGCTGCCGCCTTCGGGCCGATCGCAACCCGGTGCCAGGCCGGGGGAGAGGGCGGCGCTCGAGCCGCCGCGGTCGCTCCCGCCCAACGCACCGCGGCGCGTGGGCGAGCACGTCAGCCAGGCGCTCAAGGACCACATCACCGAGATGGCGCTCGGCCTGCTCGAGGAGCAGATGCAGGCCCGCATCGTCCACTACCGCGCCGATCTCGAGACCAACCCCCAGCTCGACGCGGTCACCGCGCAGGTCGTCGCCCAGCTGAAGGTGATCCAGGCCTCCGCGGGCGCGGCGGAGCGCGGGACGAGGAACCAGGACGCGATCCGCGACGCGCACGAGAAGACCCTCCGCACCCTGCTCGAGCGGGTCATCCGCGAGGACGGCATCTCGCTGCTCGTCGAGCGGCGGCTCAAGAAGATCCACAAGAACCTCGCCCGCCTGTTCTTCCAGTCCGAGCTCCACGAGAAGACGCGGGGCCGCGACGGCGCGCCGAAGGTGATCCACCACGGCGAGCAGGCGCTCTTCTACGTGCTGACCCGCTACAAGAACCGGATCGAGACCGAGCTCGACGGCTTCGAGTTCGCCTCCGAGGAGGCGCGGGAGCAGTCGTTCGAGCTGCTCGCGAAGCTCACGAAGGACATGCAGGACGCCTTCCTGTCGCGCCGATCGAGCGAGCTCAGGCGCATCGTCTCGGTGGTGCACGCCGTGCTCGTCGACTTCTTCAGCGTGCGCCTCGCCCAGAGCCTCGGCGAGATCGCCGCGCGGGTCGTGCGTGACGCGGGCACGTTCGAGGGCAGGGCGTTCGCGTACAAGGTGACGAGCGAGGCCTTCCCTCGCTTCCGCGCGGCCTTCGAGCGCCACCTCATGGTGATGCTCATCGGCTTCGCCGAGGACGAGCTGGTCGCCCAGCTCGCCGACACGGCCGGCTCCGAGCGCGACGAGACGATCCTCTTCATCACCGATCCCCAGCTCTTCAGCATGATCTGCGGCGAGGTCTGCGAGGGGCTCTACGAGTTCCTCTGCAACGAGGGCTTTCTCGACCTGCCGCCCGACTGGCGCCGCGCCTCGACGGCGCCTACCGACAGCTGACCCAAGAAAAACCCACGGACATCATGAGACGGTACGACGTCGCGCGAGCGGGCTCCGGCCTGCTCCTCGCTCTCTCTCTGCTCGTCGGCTGCGCGCGCGTCCCCGATGTGGACGCCTCGGGGCTCGCGCTCCGCCGCGTGGTCATCTACAGGAACGGCGTCGCGTACTTCGAGCGCCGGGGGTTCATCGACGCCGATCAGGTGACCTTCCGCGTGCGCAAGGAGAAGGTCGGCGACTTCCTCGCGACGCTCGCGGTCATCGAGGCCGGCGGCAGCAGCGTCCGGAGCGCGTCGTTCCCGGTCGAGGTCGACGACGGCTCGGACGAGGACGACGCCCCGGCGGCGCCCGGGCCCGAGGTGACGGTCGCGCCGCCGCCCGGGGACAAGGGCGCGACGGCGGAGAAGAAGAAGCGGGACAAGCTCGCGGACGTGAAGCTGACGCTCGACGGGCGCGAGCACGACCTCGTGGTCGGCTACGTGGCCGAGACGCCGGTGTGGCGCCCCTCCTACCGGCTCGTGATGGGCGCGGCCGGGGCTCCGGGCGCCGCGAGCGGCGACCCGCGCGCCACGTCGAAGCAGGCGCACCTCCAGGCGTGGGGCATCGTGCAGAACCTCTCGGGCGAGGACTGGAATGGCGTGAAGCTGTCGCTCGTGGCGGGCGCGCCGCTCGCCTTCCAGGCGACGCTCGACCAGGCGGCGATCCCGCCGCGCCCGATCGTCAGCGACCAGGGCGAGGTGATCGCGTCCGTGCCGACGAGCGAGACCACGCTGGCCACCGAGGCCGCGCAGCCCGCGCCGCCTCCGCCGCCGCCCGCGGCGATGCCGGTTGCGCCGCCGGCGCCTGCGGCAGAGGTGGCCGACGAGTACGCGCGCGAGGCCGAGGAGAGCGGCAACCTGGCGTTCATGAAGCAGGACGAGGCTGCCAGGGGCAAGATGCCCTCGAGGCCGGCGGCGAAGCGGGCTTACGGCGGCGCGCCTGGCGCCGCGGCGCCGCAGCAGGGAGGCGCGGTGTTCGCCAGCAATCCGGCGGCCATGGATAACAAGGCCATGATGAACCCGTCGCCGCCGCGCAACATGAGCGCCCTCGCCGCGGTCGCGATGGAGGCGGGCACGACGCGCTACGACATCCCGTTCCCGGTCGACATCCCCGACCGGAGCGCGACGATGGTCCTGCTCCTCGCGAAGCAGGTGCCCGGCGAGTCGATCTTCCTGTTCGCGCCCGACGGCGGCGTGCCCGCGTCGAGCTCCCACCCGTTCCGGGTGGCGCGCTTCACGAACGACACGAAGGGGCTCCTGGAGCGCGGCCCCATCGCGGTCTTCGAGAACGGCTCGTTCCTCGGCCAGGGCATGGTCGAGCCGCTGCCGCCGGGGGCCACGACGACGGTGCCGTTCGCGCTGGAGCGGGGGCTCGCCGTCGACACGGCGCGCGAGGAGAGCGCGGAGGGCGCGCGCATCGCGAAGATCGAGGGCGGCGCGCTCGAGATCGAGCGCGACTGGGTGACGCACACCAAGTACGCCGTCCGCAACGGCGGCGATCTCGCGGCGAGGACGCTCGTGAAGCACCCCCGCCTGCACGGGACGCGCCTGCACGCGCCCCCGAAGGGCACCGAGGACAACGTCGGCACGGGCAGCGCGCTCGTGCCGATCGACGTGCCGCGGCGGGGGACGGCGGTGCTCGACGTGGACGAGCGGCGGCTCTTCCGGCAGCAGATCGACTGGCTCAGCCAGCTCGCCGACGACGCGGTGCAGGCCTACCTGAAGGACCCGCGCGCCGACGCGGCCGTGGCGAAGCAGCTCGGCCAGGCCTGGGATGTCCGGGGCAAGCTGCGCCCCGCCATCGACGAGCGCGACAAGCTGATCGCGGAGCAGGAGCGCCTCCAGCAGCAGAGCCACGAGCTCCGGCAGAACCTCCGTGCGATCGAGAAGAACAGGACCGCCGACGAGCTCCGCCGCGATCTCACCGACCGGCTCGCGAAGGCGTCGGCGCGCCTCGACGAGATCACGAAGCGCGTCATCGTGCTCGAGATGCAGATCAACGAGCAGCAGATCCGCTTCCGCGATCTCACGAACGAGATCAAGCTCCTCGCCCCGCTCGCCCCGGTGCGCGCGGCGCCCTGAGCGCCGCGCTCTCGTTCCCCGGTTCCCGGCGGGGAGGCTCCGCGCCCCCCGCTTCCGGTGAGGGATCCCCGCATCCTCACCGGATCCGCCGCGCGCTCGCCCCGCTACCGCGCTGGTTTGCTCGCGATGGGCGGCTGCCGCACGGTGCCTGCGTGGGTCCAGCTCCGCTCCATGCCCGTCGCGAGCCAGGCCACCTCGACGCGCTCGCCGTCGAAGACGGCCGCGACGCGATCGCCCCACTGGGCGGGGGCGGGGAGCTCCAAGCTCTTCTGCCCCTTGATGCTGCCGAGCGCCTCCGCGCCGACGAGGAACGTGGCGATCCCCTCGCTCGCGAACGCCGACACCGCGGTGCTCGGCACGAAGGGCGCGACCACCGCGCGCACCGCCGACAGGTCGGTCGCGCGCTCAGCGACCGCCCGCACCTCGTCGAGCGTCGACAGGACGAGCGCCACCCCGCTGGCCGCCGTGCTCTCGGCCGGCGTCCTGTCGTCGTCGGCGACAGGCGTGGCCGGCTCGGCCGGGCCAGGGGCTTTGCGCCCGTGCACCCCGACCGCCGCGCGCCCGTTCCCCTTCGGCACGCCCGCGAGCACGTCGAGCGTCAGCGGCCCCTTCCAGGGCACCGCCGCGGGCGCCGCCGGCGGCTTCTTCGTGCTCACCTGCTCGCCCTTCTTGTCGCGGAGGATCAGCACGTCGTCGGTCGGCAGCGCCCGCGGCACGGTCACCCGCACCGGCCGCTTGAACGACCGCGGATCGCCGACCGAGCCCGTGGCCACGGCGTAGGCCAGCGTCTCGGCCGAGGCCACGACGAACGACGGCGCCCCGGCGATGCGCGGCTCCGGATCGGCGGTGCGCAGCGACAGGCCGCCGGGCGGCGGCGGGTAGATCTCCGAGGTCACGACGCGCCTGTCCGGCTCGATGATCCGCGCGCCCGTCGCCACGAGATCGACGAGCGCCCCCGACTGCGCGAGCACCTCGAGCACCTGCCGCGACGGCGGCGCGACGAGCAGATCGAGCCGCGACGGGACGCGCTTCGACTTGAGCAGCAGCGCCGCCGCGAGCATGTCGCGCAACGTCACGCCGGAGTCGCCCCCGAGGACGACCTGCGCCACCGGCTTGCCGGCGAGATCGCGGACCGGCCGGACCACGCCCTCCTCGTCCATCAGCAGGGGGTCGACCGTGCCGAGGTCGATCGAGACGACCTCCTCGCAGGGCGCGCCCGGATCCGGCACGAGCGCCCGGTGGGCCTTCGACCTGCGCTGATCGCGGAGGAAGACCTCCGTCTTCTCGTCGCTCACGAACAGCGCCGCCGCCGCGCCCACCTGCGGCGCGATGCCGCAGAGCACCGCGCGGTCGCCCACCGAGAGCAGCCGCGCGCTCGGCCCGGCGAACTCGAGGATCACCGGCGCGTGGTGCTCGCCCTCGATGCGCCGCACGACCTCGTCGAGGTTCCTGCGGAGCAGCTCGAGGGCGACGTCCCTCGCGCACACGAACGGCCGCACCCGGCCCGAGAGGTGGATCTGGACGCTCCGCGGCGGCCGGAGCCAGGCCGAGCCCGTGGCGAGCGCCTGCCCGAGCTGGCTCGGCGAGACGACGAGCGACAGCATGCCGATGCCGCCGACCGTCGCGAGGCGCGGGTCGTCGGTGAGGGCGAGCCGCGCCGGCGCGGCGAAGCGCTCGAGGTGCACGGGGGCGGGGAAGCCGATGCCGGGTCGCGCGATCGGGATGTTGTAGGTCGGGAACTCGGGCGACACCGAGTGCGGGCTCCCCTCGTCGATGTCCGCGAGCGAGCTCGCGTCGGCCACGCAGGTGCCGTCGTAGGCGACGGCGACTTCGACCGGCGTCTTCTTCATGCCCGTGGCGATGGCCTCGGCCAGCGCGCGCGATGGCGCCCGGGAGAGGATTACCTGATCGACCTTGACCTGAACGAGATCACCCCGCAGCTGAGGATCCGTCGCCCGCCCGGCGAGGATCTTCTGGGGCATCGTGCGGGGGGGATCCCCGGCTCGCGCACGCATAGATGTTGGGCCGTCCTTGTTTTTCTTGATGAGCTGGCGGGTGCGGCATACGCCGCACCGACCACGTTTCACGTCGCCCCGCCGGTGAGATGCTCCGGCGGGATCCGCCCACGGCCTTGCCGCGAGGCGAAAGAACGGCCGCACGTTAGCCGCTCGCCGGGACAAGGGTCAAGGCGTGCTTTGGAGCGGGCCCCCTGGGGCGGGAATCGCCCGGTTGGGACCAGGATGCAAGAGGCAAAGCGCGCTCGCCGTTCATCGTTATATCAGCGCGCTTCACCGCGCTGACGGGCGGCCGGAGCGAGCTTTTGCGGTGTTGCGCTCGGTCGCGCGGCGGCGTCTCCGCGGGCTGTCAGTCCTTCCCTTCTTCCTCCTCTCTCTGGCGCGCGCCTCGGCCCGGGCGGCCGGCGCGGG
>JAICEP010000033.1 GCA_025924095.1 Sorangium sp. | reverse complement strand
CGCTGCGGGAGCCGCGGCGCGGCGCGACCGTGGTGCCCGCGCCGAACGGGACGCTCGCGCTGCTCGGCGGGGTCCACGCGGGGGGGACGCCGGCGCTCACGGTCGAGACGTTCTTTCCGGAGTGAGCGGGCGATAGGCGGGCTCGCCGGTCCGGAGCAACGGTATCTCGGGCTGCTGCGGTGGTGTCGACGTCGTCGCAGGTGACAGAAGCAAGAACCGGAGGTGGACCGCGCCAGAGGCGGGGGCGACTCCCACGTTTTGCATTTATCAACGAGGTGTCTTGCTCGTTTGCCCGCATTGACGAGCCCGGCGATGCCGGAGTATCACACGGCATGGGATTGACCCAGGACGCCTTCTTCTTCGACGCCCTCGCCGAGCACGCCCAGAAGAGCGTCATCGCGAGCAAGCTCCTCCTGGACATGCTCGACCGGCTGGAGGACGCCCGGACCATCGCCACGAAGATCAAGGAGATCGAGCACGAGGGGGACCGGATCACGCACCGCTGCCTCGCCGCGCTGCACAAGACCTGGATCACCCCGCTCGATCGCGAGGAGATCCACGCGCTGATCACCCGGCTCGACGACGTGCTCGATTGCATCGAGGCCGCCAGCGAGCGAATCGTCCTCTTCGAGATCGAGACTGCGATGGCGGAGGCGCGCCCCCTCGCGGAGTCGGTGGTGGCGGCGTGCGTCACCATGAGCGCGGCCACGAGCTCGCTCCGCGACGTGAAGGACGGCGCCCGGCTGCTCGAGCTCTGCGTCGAGATCAACCGCCATGAGAACGCCGCCGACACGCACTACCGCGGGGCGCTGGCGGCGCTCTTCAAGCAGGGCACCGACCCGCTGCTCGTGCTGAAGTGGCGTGACATCTACGATCAGCTCGAGAACGCCAGCGACCGCTGCGAGGACGTCGCCAACATCATCGAGGGCGTGGTGCTCGAGCACGCCTGACGACGTACGTCATGCGCAGCACGCGCGCGCGCGTCCCCTCGTTCGGGGCGCTCACGACTTGATCCGGCCCCCGTGGGCGTCGACGATCCTCTTCGCCAGCGCCGGGCCGAGCCCCATGCCGCCGGTCGCGCGGGTGCGGCTCCTGTCGGCGCGGAAGGAGGGGCGGAGGCAGCTCCTTCTCGGCGCGGTGCAGCGCGACCAGGCGCTCGGCCATCTCGTCGAAGGAGCGCGCAAGATCGCCGATCTCGTCCTGCCGCGCGATCGCTGAGCGCGCCTCGATCCGGCCCGCGCCGAGGGCCCGGGCCACCGCGCGCAGGCGCTCGATGAGGTGCGCCACGGCTCGGGCGCGCGGCCTGCTCGGCGTTGAGCAGGCGCGGGCGCTTCGGGTCGTCCTCGAGGCGGGCGCCACGACGGACTGAAGGGTGCCGGGTGGCAGCGGATCACCAGGCGATGCTGTCTCAACGGCGGCGGCGACACGAATTCCGGCAGCGATGCGATCGATTTCTGCACGAGCGACGAGCCAGACCGGGAAGATGGCTGAAAAGGCGACTAAACCGGTTAAGTTATTATTTCTTGCGCACGCCGGGCCTGTGTACGGCTCCCAGGGGCGCGGGCGCCCGTGCCTCGAGGAGAGGGCGTTGATGGCCGTGGAGTTAAGAAATTCGCGCCATACCGCCAGAGTTCCCTTCGACCGAGAATTTCCCTGCCCAACGATTTTACTCTTCCAGTGGGATCAGCTTCACCGCTCATGGGAATTCATCACGTCGAAGGTGCCCGCTCGTGCCGCAGCGCGGCCCTGTTCCTCCATCGTGTCGCTCGGAGTCGCTGCGAAGTGACTGGCTCCGAGCATGCCGATGGTTCGTCAGAAGCGGGTCCTATGACCAGTTCCTGGAAAGGTTGCTGAACCATGATGCATCGCGCGATCGTCGGTTGTCTTCTCCTCGTTCCTCTCGCCGCGTGTTCGAGCTCGACGTCCGGTGGGTCGGACAACACCGGCGGTTCTGGCGGCGCGGGTGGCTCTGAGCAGGTAGGCGTCTCGAGCGGAACCGGCGAGTCTCCTGCGGGCTCCACGACGGGCGGTGGTTCCACGGCCACGAGCGGCACATCTGCGGGGAGCGGCGGCCCGGCGGCCAGCAGCGGCTCCGGGGGGAGCGGCGGCTCGTCCGGGGAGGGCTGCTCGCGGGACATCCAGATCCCGACCATGGCCGAGCTGGAGGAGAATCCGAAGATGCCGGATCCGTTCACTTTCCTCGACGGCACAAAGGTGACCTCGAAGGCCGACTGGGCTTGCCGCAGGAAGGAGATCAGCCTGCTCGCCCAGGAGTTCATCTATGGCAAAAACCCTGGACCCCCCGAGTCCATCGAGGCCACCTACAGCGGGGGAAAATTGAACATCACCGTTTCGAACGGCGGGAGATCGATCGAGCTCTCGGTGAACATCAAAGCGGCCAGCGGTGGAGGCGGCGGGCCCACTCCGGCGATCTTCAGCATCGGCGCATCGGCGCCCGCCGGCGTGGCGACCATCGACTATGGGAGCGTCGGTGAGACGCTCGCGAAGTCGACCGGGAGCCAGGGACGCCGCGCGCCTTCGGGGTTGTTCTACGATCTCTACCCCGACTACAGGTCGACCGGCTCGCTCATGGCGTGGGCCTGGGGGGCCAGCCGCGTCATCGATGCCCTGGAAAAGACGACGGGGCACAACATCGATACGACGAAGCTCTCCGCGCTCGGCTGCTCGCGGAACGGCAAGGAAGCCGGGGTCATCGGCCTGTTCGACGAGCGGATCGCCCTGGTCGCCGCGCAATCGCCCGGCTCCGGGTTGGCGAGCGGCTGGCGCCCCGCCGAGGCGGAGAAGAGCGCCGGGGCGAACGTCCAGACCGCCTCCCAGATCTATGGTGAAGAGAACTGGATGGGAGACGCCTTCGAGGCGTTCGGCAACAGAAATGTGAACAAGCTGCCCATCGACCAGCACGAGGTGCTCGCGCTGGCCTGGCCGAGGCCGCTCATCATCATGGAGGGTACGAACGACGGGTGGAACTGCCCGAAATGCGTCTACACGACGATGAAGTACACCCAGCTGATCTACGAGGCGCTGGGCGCCAAGGACTACCTGGGCTTCCCCCACCCGAACCATGGCCACTGCGCGCAGGCGGGGACCTTCGCGACGGAGTACTACAGCGCGTTCGTCAACCGGTTCCTCAAGGGAGAATCCGTGAGCACGGCTGACCTGTTCACGGACAGCTTCACCTTCGACGCGGCCAAGTGGCAGGACGGCGATATCCCCACGCTGGACTAGGTCGGGTCCTGCCTCGGGCCTGAACGCCGAGGCCGTCAGCTCCTGGCATCCCGGGCTGGCACGGCACCCTGGGCGTGCTGATCAACCTCTGCATGTAGCTCCGCCCGCAGCGACGCCCGCTGGCGCTCCGCTCCCGCCCCCGCGCTGATCGCTACGAGGCCGCCTTCCGCCGGCCTCGTCTCCGCCGGGGCGCCGCCGCCGCCCCGGCGTTCGACCGCGCCGCGTCGCGCGCCCCGTACACCGCGCCGAGGTCCGCCACGATCGCCTCGAGCCGCGCCCGCAGCGCCGCCGGCTCGACCACCTCGACGCCCCGGCCCAGCCCCACGATCTGCGAGACCGCGATCGACTCCCGCTCGAAGTCGACCGTCACGGTCCTCGCCCCGTCGCGCCCGCACCTCCCCTGCCCCCACCGCTCGTGCTCGCCGCTGGGCCGGATCCGCCGGAGCGCCGCTTCCCCCTCCTCGGTCACGCGCAACGTCGCCACGTAGCTCGCCCTGCGCTCCGCGAACCGCTGGCACCACGCCGTCCAGCACCCCGCCAGATCGAACCCCTCCGGCCGCGCAAACCCCTCGTCCTGGAGCCGCGCCCCCTCGACGCGCGCCCCACGGAACACGCTCGGCCCCCGCTCCGTCCCGGCCACGAGGTACCAGCGGTCGGCCTTGATCACGAGCCCGTACGGGTCGACCACCCGCTCGCTCGCCACCCCGTCGAAATCCCGGTACGCGAGCCACACCTTGCGATCCTGCCAGACCCCCTCCCGCAGGACCTCTAGGTGCGGCACCACCTCCCTCCCCTGGAACCACCCCGACGAATCGACGTGGAGCCGCTGCCGCGCGTGCTCGGCCACCGATCGTTGCACCACCGGCAGCGCCGCCGACAGCTTGATCAGCCCGCTCTGCAGCGCCGCCGACAGCCCGATGTCCGCCAGGGCCCCCGGCGCGGCGATCGCGGAGAGCGCCTGCACCTCGGGCTGCGTCAACCCCGTCAGGCTCGTCTGCCACCCCTCCAGCAGCGCGATCCCGCCGTTCGGGCCGCGGTGCGCATAGACAGGCACGCCCGCGGACGACAGCGCGTCGAGGTCCCGGTAGATCGTCCGCGCCGAGACCTGCAGGCGGCGCGCGAGCTCCTCGGCCGTCAGCTGCCGGCTCTTCGCCTGCTGGAGGAGCAAGAGCAAGCTGAGCAGCCGATCCGCGCGCATGACTGACCTTCCGTGGCCCCTGCGTGGCGCCGGAACCCGATCCGACCCGGCACCGAGGCTACGCGCAATTCATGACAGGAGGTGTCAGGAATCGTCCCGTAGCGTCCCCGGACGACCGGAGCCGCAGCGCCGCACCGCAAGGATCCCGCGCCGCCACGAGCCCCGGTGCTCAAGGAGGAGACAGCGTATGAGACCGCTTGAAGGACAGGTCGCCCTCGTCGCCGGCGCCACGCGCGGCGCGGGGCGCGCCATCGCGTGCGCGCTCGGCGAGGCCGGCGCGACGGTCTACTGCACCGGCCGCAGCGTCCGCGGCCGCCCCGCCACGGGACAGCGCCCGGAGACCATCGAGGAGACCGCCGAGCTCGTGAGCGCGCGCGGAGGACGCGGCATCGCCGTGCAGGTCGACCACACCGCCGAGGAGCAGGTCGAGGCGCTCTGCGCCCGGATCCGGCGCGAGCAGGGGAGGCTCGACGTCCTGGTCAACGACGTCTGGGGCGGCGACGAGCTCACCGAGTTCGGCCAGCCGTTCTGGAGGCTCTCGCTGGCCAAGGGCAAGATCCTGCTCGAGCGGGCCGTCACCTCGCACATCATCACGAGCCGCCACGCGGTGCCGCTCATGCTCGAGCGCGACCGCGGCCTCCTCGTCGAGGTCACCGACGGCGACAACTTCGGCTACCGCGGCAACCTCTTCTACGATCTGGCGAAGATGTCGGTCATCCGCCTCGCCTTCGCCATGGCCTGGGAGCTGCGCCGCCACCCCGCGATGACGGCGCTCGCGATCACGCCCGGCTTCCTGCGCTCGGAGGCCATGCTCGACGGCTTCGGCGTGACCGAGGAGAACTGGCGCGACGCGACCGCCAGGGACCCGCACTTCATCGCCTCGGAGACCCCGTTCTACGTGGGCCGCGCCGTCGCGGCGCTCGCCGCCGACCCGAACGTCGCGGCGAAGGCCGGCCGCGTCTTCAGCTCGTGGGATCTCGCCCGGGAGTACGGCTTCACCGACGTCGACGGCCGAAAGCCCCACTGGGGCGAGTACTTCGAGGAGACCTTCGGCGAGTACAAGAAGGCCGACGAGGCCGCCTACACGACCTGGTTCAACGGTCCGATGGACCTCGCGTCCCCCGACTGGCCCAAGGAGTGACCGGCCCGAGGGCCGCGGCGCGCACGCGGCTCTCGTCGCCGGCGGGCCGCGCGGCCCGCCGGCCGCGCGGCCCGCCCGACAACCGCGCGTCAGTGGGCGTACGGCTCGCCGCGCAGCAGCGTCATCGCGCGGTAGAGCTGCTCGATCAGCACGAGCCGCGCGAGGCGGTGCGGGAACGTGAGCGGCGACAGGCTCCACCGATCGTCGGCCGCGGCGGACACGTCGGCCGGCAGCCCGTCCGCCCCGCCGATCAGGAACGCGACCACCCCCTTGCCGCGCGAGCCCCACCGCTCCACCCCGGCCGCGAACGCCTCGCTGCCGAGCGCCTTGCCGTGCACCTCCATGGCGATGACGCTCGCCCCCGCCGACGCGCGCGCGAGCAGCGGCCCGACCTTCGCCGGCGGGCCGTCCGGGATCTCGATCTCGTCGCACGCCACGTAACGGCGGATGCGGCCGAGGTACTCGTCCATCGCCGCGCGCAGCGGCTTGTCCTTCACCCGCCCGACGGCGGCGACGACCAGGCGCACGGGCGCGCTCAGTCCGGATCGAACCGAGGGGCGGGCTGCGCCCCCGGCGGCAGGCTCTCCTCCGGGACCGGGACGCGGCCCGCGTCGATCCAGAGCCCCTCGATGTCGTACAGGCGGCGCGTCTCCTCCTGGAACACGTGCACCACCACGTCGCCGAAATCGATCAGCACCCAGGTCGCCGCGGCGAGGCCCTCCATCGACAGCGGCGCGAGCTTCTCCTTGCGCACCGCCTCCTCCAGGCCCGTCGCGATCGCGTGGACGTGCCGGTCGGAGCGGCCGGTCATGATCACCAGGTAGTCCGCGTAGTCGACGCGCCCGACGACCTCCAGGATCTCGACGCCGATCGCCTTCTTGTCGAGCCCCGCCGCGGCCAGCGCCAGCGCGAGCTCGCGCGCCGCCGCCGACGGCTCGGGGGCCGGCGGCGGCGCGCTCCGGCGCGGGCCGGAGCGCTTCGGGCCGGCGAGCGGCGACTTGCCCCGCGCCGGCGACGGTCCCGCGAGCGGCAGCATCGCCTTCGCGCCGCCCTCGCCGCCTCGCGCGGGCCGCGGCGCGTCGCCCTGGTCCCGCGCCGGACGCCGCGCCCGCGCCGCCGGCCGATCCGCCGGGATCGGCCGCGCCCGGCGCTCCAGCGGCTCGACCTCGTCGCCCGCGCCCGCCGCGCGGCGCACGCGCGCCGCCTTCTTCGCGGCGGCGTCCCCGACACCCGCGTGCGAGGCGCGGATCCGGGGCGACGCCGGCCGCTTCGTCTTCGCCGCGGACGACGCGCGCCCGGCCGCGCCCGCCTTGGCCGTGCTCGCCTTCTTCCGCGCCGGAGGGCGAGGCTCCGCGCTCTCGCCCGCCTTCGATCCCGACTTCGCCCGCGGCTTGGTGCTCGCCTTGCCTGCGTCCTTCTTCGTCGCCAACGTTCTCTCGCTTTCTTCTGCGCCCGCTCGGTCGCCGGGCGCCCCTCGTCTCGCCCGCGTCAGCGGGTCTGGCCGTCGCCGTATGCAATCCACTTGAGCGCCGTCAGGCTCGCGAGCCCCATCGGGCCATAGGCGTGGAGCTTCGTCGTGGAGATGCCGATCTCCGCGCCGAGACCGAGCTCGCCGCCGTCGTTGAACCGGGACGACGCGTTCACGAGCACGCAGCTCGCGTCGACCTCGCGCAGGAACCGCTGCGCGTGATCGTAGCGCGGCGTGCAGATGACCTCGGTGTGCAGCGACCCGTAGCGGCCGATGTGCTCGATCGCCTCGTCGAGCGACCGCACCACCCGCACCGCGAGGACGGGCGCGAGGAACTCCTGCCCGTAGTCGTCCTCCGAGGCCCTGCGCGCCGACGGCACGAGCGCGCAGGTGGCCTCGTCGCCGCGCAGCTCGAGCCCGCGCTCGGCGAGCGCGGCGACGCGCCCGAGCAGCGGCGCGGCGACGCTCTCGTGCACGAGCAGGCACTCGAGCGCGTTGCAGACGCCGGGGCGCTGGAGCTTGCCGTTCTCGACGAGGCGGCAGGCCATCTCGACGTCGCACCCGGCGTCGGCGTAGAGGTGGTTCACGCCCTTGTAGTGCTGGATCACGGGGACGCGCGCGTTCTCGGCCACGAACCGGATGAGCCCCTCGCCGCCGCGCGGGATGGCCAGATCGATCATGCCGGTCATGCCGAGCAGGATGCGCGTGGCCGCGCGGTCGAGCGAGGGGACGATCTGCACCGCGTCGGCCGGCAGCCCGACCGAGCGCAGCGCGTCCGAGAGCAGCGCGCCGAGCGCCGCGTTCGAGCGCGACGCCTCCTTGCCGCCGCGGAGGATCGCGGCGTTGCCGCTCTTCAGGCAGAGCACCGCGGCGTCGACCGTCACGTTGGGGCGCGACTCGTAGATCATGGCGATCACGCCGAGCGGGACGCGCACCTGCCCGACGAGGAGCCCGTTCGGCCGCCGCTCCATCCCGACGACCTGCCCGACCGGATCGCTCGCGGCGGCGACCTCGAGCACCGCGCCGGCGATCGACGCGAGCCGCGCCTCGTCGAGCACGAGCCGGTCGACGAGCGCCTCGGAGAGGCCTGCGGCGCGCGCCGCGGCCACGTCCTCGGCGTTCGCGGCCAGCACGGCGGAGCGCTTGCCCTCGCCGGCCTCGGCGCGCAGCCGCTCGGCGACGGCGCGCAGCGCGCGGTCCTTCTGGGCCCGGTCCAGCGGGGCGAGGGCCCGGGCAGCCGCCCGGGCGCGCACGCAGAGGGCGCGCAGCGTGCTCTCCAGATCGACGTTGCCGAGATCGACGTTGCTCTGTTCCACAGCGGGAACCTAGCTCGCCTCCCTGCGCGGGCCAACCGTTCTCCTTCGCCTCCGTGCTAGCGTACCCGCCGTGTCCGGCGATCTCCGAAGCTCGAGCCAGGCGTCCTTCGCACCCCGCTCCCGCCCGGCCTGTCGCACGCCGCGCGCGGCGCCTCCGCGGCGCAGGGCGGCGCTCTTCGCGGGGGCGCTCCTCGCGGCGCTCGCGCCTGCGGCGTGCGGCGGCGCGGACGCCGCCGAGGACGCGCCCGCCCCGCCGAGCACGGGCATCCCGCTCGCGGCGCCGAACGCGCGCGGCGCGCCGCTCGAGGCGGCGCCGCCGGCACCCGCCATCCCCTCCTCGCCGTTCACCGATCCGGAGGGCCTCCAGATACCGCCCGATCCGTTCCGTGTTCCCGAAATACCGCCGGATCCGGCTCCTTCCGGGAACGCCGGGGGGAGCGGAGTGGAGCTATGAAACGCCCTCACCACGCCTCGCAGATCGCCGCGATCGCCGCGGCCTTCGCCGCGCTCCTCGCCGCGGCGTGCTCGTCTTCCGCACCCAGGCCGCTCCCGGCCGGTCCGCCGCCCGAGTACGAGCGCCCGCGCGCGTTCGACGGTGGCGCGCCCGCCGACGGCGCGCCGGCGACGCCCGTTGCTCCGCCGGACGAGCCGGCGGCGACGCCGGGCGCGCCGCTGCTCGCCCCGTCACCGGCCGCGCCGCCGACGGGCGCGCCGCCGCCGCCCACCCCGCCGCCGCCGCCCACGCAGCCGTGATGCCGGCACGGCGGGCGAGCGCGCGTTCAGCGCCTCGCAGCGCCTCGCCCGTCCGACTCTGGCGGATCCAGCCCCGCCATGCTAGCGGCAGCCATGCTCTCACCCCGGCGGGACTTCGTCGTCATCCTCGATTTCGGCTCTCAGTACACGCAGCTCATCGCCCGGCGCGTGCGCGAGTCTGGCGTCTACTGCGAGATCCACCGCTTCGATGTGCCCGTCGCCGAGCTGCGCCGGCTCGCCCCGCGCGCGCTCATCCTCTCCGGCGGCCCCGCCAGCGTGTATGGAGACAACGCGCCCCACTGCTCCCGCGAGGTGCTGGAGCTCGGCGTCCCGACGCTGGGCATCTGCTACGGGCTCCAGCTGATGGCGCACCACCTCGGCGGCAAGGTCGAGCGCGCGCACACGGGCGGCGAGTACGGCCCCGCCACGGTGCGGGTCGAGCGCTCGGCGGGCATCTTCTCCCGCCTCACCGAGGGCGACTCCATCGACGTCTGGATGAGCCACGGCGATCGCCTCACGGCGATGCCGGAGGGGTTCGTCGCGCTCGGCACCACGGCCGGCAGCCCGCTCTGCGCCGTCGCCCGCGAGCGCGACAAGCTCTACGGCCTCCAGTTCCACCCCGAGGTCGTCCACACCCCGCGCGGCAAGGAGATCCTCCACGCCTTCCTCTTCGACGTCGCCGGCCTCTCCCCGACGTGGACGCCCGCGTCGTTCGTGGAGGAGGCGATCGCCGCGGTCCGCGAGAAGGCCGGCCAGCACGATCGCGTCATCCTGGGCCTCTCGGGCGGCGTCGACTCCTCGGTCGCCGCGGTCCTCTGCCAGCGCGCCCTCGGCGACCGGCTGACGTGCATCTTCGTCGACAACGGCCTCCTGCGCGAGGGCGAGGCCGAGGCCGTCGAGCGGACGTTCCGCGATCACTTCCACATGAACCTCGACGCCGTCAACGCGTCGGCGCGGTTCCTCGAGGGGCTGCGCGGCGTCGTGGATCCCGAGCAGAAGCGCAAGGTGATCGGCCGCCTCTTCATCGAGGTGTTCGAGGAGGAGGCGAAGCGCGTCCAGGGCGCGAAGTGGCTCGTCCAGGGCACCCTCTACCCCGACGTGATCGAGAGCGTCTCGTTCAAGGGGCCGAGCGCGGTCATCAAGAGCCACCACAACGTCGGCGGCCTGCCCGAGCGGATGAACCTTGGCCTGATCGAGCCGCTGCGGGAGCTCTTCAAGGACGAGGTGCGGGCCGCCGGCGAGGCGCTCGGCATGCCGCGCGAGATCCTCTACCGCCAGCCGTTCCCCGGCCCGGGCCTCGCGGTGCGCTGCCTCGGCGAGGTGACGCCGGAGAAGCTCCGCGTGCTCAGGGAGGCCGACACGATCTTCGACCAGGAGATCCGCGCCGCCGGGCTCTACGAGTCGCTCTGGCAGAGCTTCTGCGTGCTCCTCCCGGTCCGCTCGGTGGGCGTGATGGGCGACGAGCGCACCTACGACGAGGCGATCGCGCTCCGCGCGGTGCACTCGACCGACGGCATGACCGCCGACTGGGCGCGGCTGCCCTACGACCTCATCGCGCGCGCGAGCTCGCGCATCATCAACGAGGTGCGCGGCGTGAACCGCGTGGTGCTCGACGTGTCGTCGAAGCCGCCCTCGACCATCGAGTGGGAGTGACGATGGCCGCCGGGAACACGAGGCGGACGCGCGCCGCTCTGGCGCTCGTCCTGCTCGGGCTCTCCTCGTGCGTCGCGCGGACCCCGGCGACGGTCTCGCTGCGGATGAAGGGGACCATGCCCGACGCGTCGGTCACGATCGACGACCAGTACATCGGCGCGCTCGCCTACGTCGCCGCCCACGGCGTCGCGCTGCCGCCCGGCACGCACCGCATCACCGTGGAGAAGGCCGGCTACTTCACCTGGGATCGCCTCGTCGAGGCAAGGAACGGCGCCCAGCCAATCCACCTCCAGGTGCAGCTGACGCCCGTGCCGGATTGACGAGCTCGCGGACGGACACCGGCCGGTCCATCCCGCCGTCATCGCCACCACCGCCCGCCGCACCACTGCCTCGCGGGCGCGCGACAGCACAAGACGAAATCATCTCCGGGCGCTCTCCGTAATCCAGGGAGATGGATGCGCGCAGCACGCATTCATCGTCAACCCCAGGCTGATGATGGACAGGAACATGCCGAATCGGAGCCCTCCGAAGGCGCTGTCGTGCGCGTCTTCCACGAAGAACATGGCCCGGCGCGCCCGCCGGTGCGCCACCCTCGATGTGTGCGGTCCGGGGAGCTGTCGCCCGGGAGGCCGCCTGTTTCATGCCCTGTGCGATCTCGCCGATCGCTTCCTGCAGCGTCGGGGAGATCCGCGGGCGATGCAGCTCGGCACCGTGTTGTTCTATGTCGCCTTCCACAGCGCTCGAGCGGCCGAGGACGACGACTTCCGCCTCTCTCTCCGGACCTCCCTCGACATGCTCGTCGAGCTCGAGCCGATCGAGCGCTGGCTCCGCCCGCCGTCGGCGTTCGATCCGTCCGCCGGCCGGCCCGCGCCGCGCCCCTACCCCACCGGCGCCGGCGCGGAATTCCCGGCGGTACGGGGCGACGGATGACGCCGCCCGCCCCGCCTTCCCCGCCGGTGCGGCCGTCGTTCGAGACGGTCTATGCCGTGGGCCTTCCGTTCCTGCACCGCTCGCTCCGCTGGCTGGGCGTCGAGGCGAACGATCTCGACGACGTGCTCCAGGAGGTCTTCCTCGCGGCGCACCGGGGCCTGCCGAGCTACGAGCCGTGGCGCTATCACGCGGCGCCTGCGCCCGGGCCCCCCACGGACGGGCCGCCCCCCTTGCGCATCACGCCCGAGGCGGCGCTGCAGCGGTGGCTGTTCGGCATCGCGTGGCGAAAGACGAGCCACTACCACGCGCGCGCTCACCGGCGCCGCGAGATCCCGTCCGGGGCCGGCGCGTCCTGGCCGTTCGACGGGCGCGACCCGACGCCGACGCCGGAGCAATCGCTCGCGAGCGCCGACCGCGCCGAGATCGTGACGGCGCTGCTCCTGAAGGTCGCGCCCGAGCGGCGCGTGATCCTCGTGATGTACGACCTCCTCGGCGTCGCGGTGGCCGACATCGCCCGCGAGCTCCAGCTCAAGGAGAACACGGTCCGCTCCCGCCTGCGCCTCGCCCGCGAGGACTTCCGCGCGGCGGTCGCGCGCCAGTCGTCCGAGCGCCGGAGCGCCCTGCGCGCCCTCACCGCGTCGGAGCGCCCCCACCACGCCGCGACCGCGTCCCTGCTCCGCGCCGCGCGCGCGTTCCCGCCCGTCCCCGCGCCCGCCGCGCTCTCTCTCTGGCTTCGCCTCCAGCAGCGGATCGCGAGCGACCGACGTACCGACGTCGACGAGCGCGGGAAATACGCAGCGGGCGACCCTACTGACAGCTTGACGCCCCCGCACGTTTGTGTAGTCTCCGCCCCCCTCGCAGAGAAAGTCCTACGATCATGGCCAATACCCCGAAGTGGAATGTCCGTCTGCGTCACGAATGGCTCGCCACCCCGCTCAAGAAGAAGCGCCTGAAGCGCTGCCAGAAGGCGCGGATCGGCCTTCTCGACGCGGAGAAGCGCAAGGCTGCCAAGCAGAAGCCGGCCCCGGCGGAGCAGTCCACGGGCTGACCATCCGACCACCGTGCGGCGATAACCGGACCGGCCGCGCCAACGCCTCGACATCGCGTGCCGATCACGGTCCGGCATGTCGGCGCCCTCGCGCGGCGCGATCCATGGTAGCGTCGCTGTGCGGTGTTCGCCCGCGCGTTGGCGACGAATCGTCGGTCCCCGCCTCCGGCGAGGATCGACCCGGATCCATGGGAGCGAGGCCCTGAGCGTGTCGGATTCGAGCTTTTCGCCCGGTCGCTCGGGCAGCCCTGCCGTACCCTCATCCCGCTCGGCCGGAGGCGCGCCCTCGTCGGCGTCCGAGGAGGGCGATGGACCCACCCGCGTCATGAGCGACACAGAGCGGCAAGCCGCTCTGGCCGCCGTCCGCGCAGCGCAGGCCCAGGCCGCCGCGGCTGCATCCCCCTCCACGACCGCGGAGACGGTCCGCCCTCCTCCTCCCCCCGCGGGGAACGCGGCGGAAGACGACCTGGCCCCGGTGACGGTGCGACCGCATGCCGTCTCCATGGGGCCCGCGGCGGCGGCGCACTACGCGACCGCCGACACGGTCCGTCCACCGCCTCCCTCCCCGTCGGGCGAGCCGTCGGTCGAGGCGGACCCGCTCGTCGGCACCACCGTGGCGGGCGCGTACCGCATCATCCGCCTCCTCGGAGAGGGCGGCATGGGCCGCGTCTACGAGACGCACCACACCCGCATCCCGGGCAAGCGCTTCGCCCTGAAGACGCTCCACCCCGACCTCGCCCAGCACGCCACCGTCCTCGCGCGGTTCCAGCGCGAGGCCGAGGCGGCGGCGTCGGTCCGGAGCCCGCACATCGTCGAGATCTTCGACGTGAACCGGCTGGATGACGGCCGGCCGTGCATCGTCGCCGAGTACCTGGACGGCCAGGGGCTCGGCGAGCTCCTCGCGGCGTCCGGGGGACGGTTGCCGGTCGGCGCGGCGGTGCGGATCGCGCGCGAGGTCTGCGACGGCATCGCGGCCGCGCACGCCGCGGGCGTCGTGCACCGGGACATCAAGCCAGAGAACATCTTCCTGACGGGCGACCCTGCGTGTCCCACCGTGAAGGTCCTCGATTTCGGCATCTCGAAGACCTCCGCGCCGTCCGCGCTCACGAGGACCGGCATGGTGCTCGGAACGCCGGCCTACATGGCCCCGGAGCAGGCGAAGGGGGACGAGATCGACGCCCGGGCCGACATCTACGCCGTCGGCGCGGTCCTCTACCACGCGCTGACCGGGCAGCGCCCCTTCGAGCGCAGCGACCCGACGGCGATGCTGCTCGCCGTCATGACCGAGGAGCCGCCGGGGCTGCGGACGCTGAACCCGGAGATCCCGCCGGCCCTGGAGCTCGTCGTCCAGCGCGCCATGGCGAAGGAGAAGGAGGCGCGCCACGCCTCGATGAGCGAGCTCGCCGGCGCGCTCGCGCCGTTCGAGGAGGCGACGCCGCCCGGGGGCCCGTCCAGCGCGCGCGCGTCGCTCGCGCGCTCGTCCGTGGTGCTCGGGAAGCCGTATACGCTCTCGCACGCCTTCGGTCTGCCCGGCTCGGCCGCGTCCGAGGCGTACCTGATGCGGCAGATGGTCTTCCTCTCGGCGAGCCTGGGCCTCGGGTGGCTCGGCGCCGGCCTCGTCAGCTGCCTTGCCGGCCTCGCGCGCGCTGCGCGGAGCGACGCCGCCGCGCTATCGAGCCAGGGCGCCACGCTGCTCACGCTCGGGATCCTGTGCGCCCTGTTCGGCGTCGGGCTGCTCGGCGGCTTCTACGTCTTCCGCCACATCTGGCGCGACGACACGAGGCTCAGCACGCTCGCGCCGCGGCTCACGACGCCCGTCGTGCTCGCCCTCGTGGCCTACGGGGTCGCGTCGCTGCTGGTGCGGCTGCTCGAGGCCGTGTTCCTGCAGCGCGCCATCGGCATCGCGTGGCCGGTCTGGGACGCGCTGCTCTTCCTGATCAGCGTGGGCGCCGCGCTCGCGGCCGCCCTGTTCCAGTGGCGAGCGCAGCGGCGATGAGCCCGCGGCGGGGCTGCGCGACGCCGCCCATGGGCCTCGGCCAGCGCCTGTGTTAGGGGAGCGAGCATGGCACCGCAGGCACCCGGGACGAGCGCCAGCCGGGCCAGCCCCCCCGACCGGCCGGGCTCGCTCCCCGGGACAACCACCGTGCTCGCCGCGGGCGGCAGCGCCCCGGGATCGCGCGCCGCCCTGCTGACGCGGGCGCCGGCCGCGGCGCAGTGGCTGGTCGCCGGCGCGGTCGCCCTCGTGGCCGTCGTGCTCGCCGCCGCCCTGCTGCGCGACGGCGACTCGCTCGAGCGGCTCGAGGCGGCTGCGAGCGCCGAGCGCGCGGCGCCCGCGGCCTCGACGCTCCGGCGTCCAGTGGTCCCGCGGCCGAGCGATGCGGTCCCCGCCGACGAGCTCGCCGCTGCGACCGCGGGCGGCGTGCTCCCGCTCGAGGCGCTCGCCGCGCGCTACCCCAAGGATCCGGCGATCTTCCGCGCCCTCATGCTGCGCTACGCCCTCCCGCCGTCCTACCACGCCGCCGCGCTCACCGCGGCGAAGCGGCTCCTGGAGCTCGATCGGGGGGCGGCGTCGGACGATGACGTGAAGCGCGTCGTCTCGAGCGCCGCCGGCGGACTTCCCGATGAGGTGTCGGCCGCGCTCGAGTTGATGGCGAGCAGCATGGGGAGCCACGGGGCGGATCTCCTTTACGAGCTCTCGGTGGGCACCTCTGCGCTGAAGGAGCGCGCCGCGCGGCGGTTCGCGGAGGCCGCGGTCCTGGAGCGGGCGACGCCCGCGCTGCGCATCGCGCACGAGCTCCGCGTCGCCACCTCCTGCAAGGCGAGGCAGGCGCTCCTGGGGCGCGCGGCGGCCGACGGCGATCGGCGCGCGATCGACGTCCTCACGCCGCTCACCTCCGGCAAGAGCAAGGGGTGCGGCTTCCTGGGAATGAGCCGCTGCGCGGCGCCGTGCGCCTCGATCGCGAAGGAGATCAAGGCGACAATCCAGACGATCGAGGCGCGCACCGGGCCATCGCCCGGGGCGGCCGACGCGCCGGCGAGCCGGTGATCGCGCCGGCGGGCCGATCCCGTTGACCGAGGGTTGCGCGGGTGGGAGCCTTGCCATATCAGGGCTCAACTCATGTACGTTCCTGCTCAATCCTGGTCGCCAGATTCATGGCGTGAACGTCCCAACGCAGCGCCGCTCCCTTATGACGATTCCGACGCTGTCGAGGCGGTCGTCGAGAGGCTCCGGGGGCTGCCGCCGCTCGTGACCTCGTGGGAGGTCGAGCGGCTCAAAGGCCATCTGGCCCAGGCGCAGCTCGGCCACCGGTTCGTGCTGCAGGGGGGCGACTGCGCGGAGACGCTCGACGACTGCCGTCCGAACATCGTCACGAACAAGCTGAAAATCCTGCTGCAAATGTCGCTCGTGCTGGTGCACGGCGCCCGCCGGCCGGTCGTTCGCCTCGGGCGCTTCGCCGGGCAGTACGCCAAGCCGCGATCCAGCCAGGTCGAGACGCGCGACGGCGTGAGCTTGCCGAGCTATTTCGGGGATCTCATCAACCGTGCTCCCTTCGAGGCCGCCGCCCGCCGCCCGGATCCGGGCCTGATGATCGCGGGATACCAGCATGCGGGGCTCACCCTGAATTTCATCCGTTCCCTGTCGGAGGGTGGCTTCGCCGATCTGCACCACCCGGAGTACTGGGATCTGAGCTTCCTCGAGCGGGCCGATCTGCCCGGCGAGCTGCGCGAGCGTTACCAGCGGATGACCGATCAGGTCGGGGAGGCTCTCCGGTTCATGGAGGCGCTCGCCGAGGTGCCTGTCGGGGAGCTGTCGCGGGTCGAGTTCTTCACGAGCCACGAGGGGCTCAACCTGCACTACGAGTCGGCGCAGACGCGGAAGGTCGCGCGCCGTCCCGGCTACTACGACCTGACGACCCACCTGCCCTGGATCGGCGAGCGCACGCGGCAGCCCGACGGCGCGCACGTCGAGTTCTTCAGCGGGGTCCAGAACCCGCTGGGCATCAAGCTCGGCCCGAAGACGCTCCCCGGCGAGCTGATCCGCCTCCTCGACCGGCTGAACCCGGCGGACGAGCCGGGCAAGATCATGCTCATCGTGCGCATGGGCGCGGGCCGCGTGCGCGAGGGGCTCCCGGCGCTCATCGAGGCGGTGCGCTCGGCAGGGCGCAAGGTGCTCTGGATGTCCGACCCGATGCACGGCAACACCCAGACGACGGCCGGCGGGATCAAGACACGAAGTTTCGAGGACATCCTCACCGAGATCGAGGCGAGCTTCGAGGTGCACGAGGCGCTCGGGTCCCACCTCGGCGGCGTGCACTTCGAGCTCACGGGCGAGGACGTCACCGAGTGCATCGGGGCGGGTCTCACGGAGTCCGATCTCGACCTGCGCTACGCGAGCCTGTGCGATCCGAGGCTGAATTACCGCCAGTCGCTGGAGATGGCCTTCCGCATCGCCCACCGCATGGCGGAGTCCTCCCGGCGCGCGAGGGGCTGAGCCCCGGCTCCGCCCACGAGCGGTGCTCGGTCAAGAAGGAGATGCGCCGCCAGGGCGCCAGTGACGCCAGGAGAGAGAATGAGAACTCTCAGCTCTCCTGGCGTCCTCGGTGTCCTGGCGGCTTTTCTTTCATCGAGAGCACAGGGATTTTGTCGTGATTCCCATCGTAGCGTCAATGTCTCTCGTCGGGTTTCGCCGCAGGACGCGCTCCGCCCGCCCATCGCCGGGAGCAGGAGGCGCCTGCTGGCGATCCGTCGAGGCTACCCCAATGAATCGTCGCAGGGGGTAGCTCGCCATGCAGAACATCTCGACAGAACAGGGTGTGATCCGACAGGGGGAGGGACAGACCGTGACGGAGGGCTCGTTCGAGGGGCAGCTGCGCTGCGCCGCCGGCCCGACGCTGCTCGAGTCTTTCCTGCCAGAGGCCGACATCGTCGTGAACGAGGAAATCGTGATCATGGCGACGCCGGAGGTCACGTACGCCGCGCTGAAGAGGTTGGATTTCGCGAGGAGCCGCTCTCTCCTGCTGCGCGCGGCCCTCGCGCTCCGCGTGGCCGGAGCGCGCCGCGCCCGGAGCAGGCTCCGCCTCGCGCCGCTGCCCGCGCCCGCGCGCGTGTCGCTCCAGAACGTCGAGGACTACGGCCAGATCAAGCTCGCCGAGAAGGAAGGCTCCGAGATCGCCGTCGGCGCCATCGCGCGCCCGATGAGCACGGAGAGCCTGTACGCGAGGCGAACCGCCGCCGAGTTCAAGGCGTTCGACTGCCCCGGGCACATCAAGGCGGCGGCCAGCTTCGTCGTGACGCCCTACGGCCAGCGCCGGACGATGCTCTCGTACGAGGTGCGGATCCGCGCGACCGACACGCGGACGCGGCGGCAGCTGTTCCTCTGGGACGCCCTGACGGCGCCGCTCACGAGGGTCATCACGCGCCGGCTGCTCGGCTACGCCGCGAAGGTCGCCGAGCGCCAGTGCGCGGCGCAGACCTATCGCCAGGCCACCTAACTCCGCCCGCCAGAAGTCCAGCCAGGGACGGCCGGACCTCCGAGCGCCGGAGGGGCAGGCGCGCACGGCGCGCTGAAGTGCAGCCGGGGCGCGCCTTGCGCGCCTGCCCTCGCTCGTGCACCCTACGCGGCGAAGGAGGCCCGCCATGCACCCGATTGCGTCGACGAGCCTCGGTCTGACGCGCCGCTGAGCGCGCCAGCGAGGCTCACATCCCCGAGTTCATCTCGCGTGTCGCTGGAAACCGCGCGGCCGACGCGTTGGTGTGTCGCCGCGCCCTCGGGAGCATGGCATGGGCAAAGATCGATCGCGGAGCGGCGAAGGCGCGCGCTCCGTCGTGGATGCAGGTTCGTTGTTCGGTGGGACGGCGGCGCGGAAGGCGCAGCGCAAGGAGCGCCAGCTCTGCCGTCAGGTGCAGGAGGCGGTGAGCGACGCGCTCGCCGCGCTCCACGATGACGTCCTGCAGGACGTCTGGGTGGTGGAGGTGGAGCCGGCGCCCGACGCGAGCCGGCTCGCGGTGGTCGTGCAGGTCAGGCCGGGCACGCCGCCGGACGTGGCGGCGGCGCGGCTGGAGCGGGTGGCCGGCTACGTGCGCGCGGAGGTGGCGGGAGCGATCACGCGCAAGCGCGCGCCGACGCTCGCCTTCCAGGTGCTGCCGCCGGAGGGAGAGCTGTGAGCGCGCGCATCGCCGCGTGGCTCCCGGACGGCGCGGACGCGGCGCTCGACGCGCCGCTCGCGCGGCTCGCGCGCACCGAGGACGTCGCGCACATCGCGGTCATGCCCGACGCGCACGTGGCCGACGACGTGTGCGTCGGCACGGTGACCGCCACGACCCGCCGCCTCCTGCCGGCGGCGGTCGGCGGCGACATCGGGTGCGGCATGGTCGCGTTGCGGCTCCACGCGGACGCCGATCTGCTCGCGGATCGCGACCGCGCGGCGCGGCTCCTCTCGGCGCTGTACCGCCGCGTCCCGCACGTCCTGCACGCGGCCGCCAGCGCCCCGTCGCTGCCGGACGAGCTCGCCGAGGCGCGGCTCGGCGCGCCTCGGCTCGAGGCGATGAAGCGCCGCGACGGCCGGATGGAGCTCGGCACGCTCGGCCGGGGCAACCATTTCCTGGAGGTGCAGCGCGACGAGGAGGGGGCGCTGTGGCTGCTCCTCCACAGCGGCTCGCGCGCTATGGGGCCGGCGATCCGGCAGCACCACGAGGCGCTCGCGGCGCGCGATCCCTCGGGGGTTCGCTTCCTCGAGGCCGACAGCGAGGCCGGGCGCGCGTACCTCGCCGACGCGGCCTGGGCCGCGGGGTACGCGCGGGCGAGCCGCGGCCGGATGGTGGCCGAGGCCGCGGCGCTCTTCGCCGAGCTGTTCGGCGTCGAGGCCGACGCGCCGTCGCGCATGGAGGTCGAT
>JAICEP010000032.1 GCA_025924095.1 Sorangium sp. | reverse complement strand
TCGACGCGGCTCCGTCGACGCGGCTCCCTCGGCGCGGCGCCCGCCCGGCCCGGCCGCAGCGCCGTCGCGTGCAGGACGCGCACCACGGCCTACCTTCACACGCCCCGCTCCTGCTACCCTCCGGGCCGTGGCGATAACCACCGATTTTCTCGTCATCGGCAGCGGTGTTGCGGGGCTTACCTTTGCGCTCGAGGCGGCCGAGCACGGCGAGGTGATCATCATCACCAAGCGGTCGCGTGACGAGTCCAACACGAAATACGCGCAGGGAGGGATCGCCGCGGTCTTCGCGCCGGACGACTCCCCCGAGGCGCACATCGCCGACACGCTCGAGGCAGGCGCGGGCCTCTGTCACGACGTGGTCGTCGAGATCTGCGCGCGGGAAGGCCCCGAGCGGGTGCGCGAGCTCATCGCGCGGGGCGCCCAGTTCGACCACGAGAACGGCCAGGTGCGCCTCGGGCGCGAGGGAGGGCACTCCGCGCGGCGGATCGTGCACGCCGCCGACGCCACCGGCCTCGAGATCGAGCGCGCCCTCCTCGAGCAGGCCCGGCAGAACCCGAACATCCGCTTCGCCGAGCACCACACGGCCATCGACCTGATCCTGCTCTCCCGCTTCGGCGGGCCGGACATCTGCGCCGGCGCCTACGTGCTCGACGAGACCGACGCCGCGCTGAACCCCGTGCCGCCGCGGCCGCGCGACTCGGACCGGCCCGCGCCCCGGCACCGACCGGCCTCGAAGCCGCACGTCGTCGAGACCTACCTCGCGCGGGCGACCGTGCTCGCCACCGGCGGCGCAGGCAAGGTCTACCTCTACACGACGAACCCCGACGTCGCGACGGGCGACGGCGTCGCCATGGCCTACCGCGCCGGCGCCGAGATCGCGAACATGGAGTTCTACCAGTTCCACCCGACGTGCCTCTTCCACCCGGAAGCGAAGAGCTTCCTCGTCAGCGAGGCGCTGCGCGGCGAGGGCGCCATCCTCCGGCTGCCGGACGGCACGGCCTTCATGGCGAGCCACGATCCGCGGAAGGACCTCGCGCCGCGCGACATCGTGGCCCGGGCCATCGACTTCGAGATGAAGCGGACCGGCTCGGACTACGTGCTGCTCGACATCACCCACCGGCCAGCCAGCTTCGTCCGCGAGCACTTCCCGACGATCCACGCGCAGTGCCTCCGCTACGGCATCGACATCACCGCGCAGCCGATCCCCGTCGTCCCGGCCGCCCACTACATGTGCGGCGGCGTCACCACCGACCTCTACGGCAGGACGACGATCCCCGGCCTCTGGGCGATCGGCGAGTGCACGTGCACCGGGCTCCACGGCGCGAACCGGCTCGCCTCGAACTCGCTGCTCGAGGGGCTCGTCTTCGGCCACCGCGCCGCCGCGCGCCTCTCGACGCAGATCGACGAGCTCCGGCAGAGCCCGTTCCCCGAGGTGCCCGAGTGGCAGGCCGGCAACGCGGTCGCGAGCGACGAGGAGGTCGTCGTCGCCCACAACTGGGACGAGATGCGCCGGACCATGTGGAACTACGTCGGCATCGTCCGGTCCGACGCCCGCCTCCGGCGCGCCGCCCGGCGGATCTCCCTGCTCCAGGAGGAGATCCGCGAATACTACTGGAAGCACCTGGTCACCCGGGATCTGCTCGAGCTGCGCAACATCGCCACCGTGGCCGAGCTCATCGTCGGCTGCGCCGCCGCCCGGCACGAGAGCCGGGGGCTGCACACGACCATCGACTACCCGGAGCCGGACGCTCGCCTCGGCACGGACACGGTCGTCAAGCGGGGTGTCCTGCCTCATCTGCGAGGTCGATGAGCGATCTGCGCGGCACCGCCGGGCCTCCGTCCAGCGACGGAGCGCCCGGCCCGCTCGTCCAGCGCGGCAGCGGGGAGCGACCGATGTCGGTCCTCGCGGCGGCCGGCTGGACGGCGGCCGTCACCTTCGTCTTCCTGTGCCTGCTCGGCGTGCTCGCCCTGCTCCGGTCGGCGCCGGCGTCGGGCGGCGCGGTCAGCGCGCTCCAGCCGGCGACGAAGCTCGACGTCGTCGGCAGCTTCGCGTGCCAGGCCGCGGCGTACCTGCTCGGCCTCCTCGGCGTGCGCCGCGTCCACGCGCCGCGCGCGCCGGTCCGCGAGCTCCTCGGGGTGCGCAGGACGCACGCGGCGTTCTACCCGCTCGCGGCCGCGCTCGGCCTCGCGCTCGCGGGGCCCGTCGCCGCCCTCTACGAGGCGATCGAGCGGCGCTGGCCGTCGGGCCTCAGCGACGCCCGGCTCGTCCAGGCCTTCGTCGAGGCGAGCGCGCTCGATCGGGTCGCGTTCGGCCTCATCTTCATCGCGCTCGGCCCCGCGCTGGAGGAGGCCTTCTTCCGCGGGGCGCTCGCCCGCCCCCTGCGCTGGCAGCACGGCGCGCCGCTCGTGGTCGCGACCACGGCCGCGCTCTTCGCGGCGGCCCACGGCGAGTGGCAGAAGCTCCTGCCGATCGCGATCTTCGGCGTGGCCCTCGGCGTCGTCCGGGTCGCGAGCGGCTCGCTCTTGCCGCCCGTCGTGATGCACGGGGTCTACAACGCGATCCAGTGCTTCGCGCTCCTCTCCGCCGGGGGCGCGGGCCCTGTCGACGAGGTGCCCGCCGCCGCGGGCGCGGCGCTGCCGGAGACCGCGTCGATCCCGGGTTGGCTCGTGGCGGTGAGCTCCGCCTGCGCGCTTGTGTTGACCGCGCTCGCCTGCGCCCTCGGCAACCGCGCCGAGAGGGCAGCCCGCGCGAGGGAAGAGGACCTCCGATGATGCCGGCTGTCGAGAGTCAAGGCGGCGGCGCGAGCCGACCCGCGCAGATCGCAGCGGGCGACGGCGAAGGCCGCGCCCCCGGGACCGTGGAAGCGAACGGCGAGCGCCGCGCTGCCCCTCGCCGCGAGGCGAAGGGGGCGCGCGTCAGCCTCTGTCTGCCGGGGGGCGGCCTGACGGGCGCGCTCTACCAGATCGGGGCGCTCGCGGCGCTCGAGGACGGGGTCGAGGGGATCGACAACCAGAGCTTCTCGCTCTACCTCGGGCACGGCAGCGGCGCCGCGGTGGCCGCGGCCCTCGCCGGCGGCATCCCGATCGAGCGGCTCTACCGCGCCCTGCTCGATCCGGTCGACAATTTCTTCCCGCTGGAGCGCAGCCACCTCCTCCACCTCGACGTCAGCGAGTGGCGGCGCGCGCTCACCACCAGCCTGGTCGCGCTCCGCCACGCGATCGTCCGGCTCTCGACCCGGGGCGACGCGACCCCGAACGCGCCGGCGCAGCAGTACCTGTTCGAGCAGCTCGATCGCTTCAACGACTCGCTCCCCGCGGGCCTGTTCCAGCTCGATCGCTACGAGCGGTTCCTCGCCGAGTTCTTCCTGCGGCGCGGCATCCCGAACTCGTTCCGCGCGATGCCCCGGACGCTGCGCATCCCGACGTACGACCTCGACTCGGGCGAGCGCGTGATCTTCGGCGCCGAGGGGTTCGACGACGTCCCCGTGTCGCTCGCCTGCGCGGCGTCGCTCGCGCTCCCGCTGTTCTTCTCGCCGGTGCGGATCGACCAGCGGCACTACCTCGACGGCGGGCTCGGCCACGTGGCGCACCTCGATCTCGCGCAGGCCGCCGGCGCGGAGCTCACGATCGTCGTGAGCCCGCTCGTGCCGGTCTCCACCGCGCACCGCCCGGTCCCGACCGGGCACGGCGTGCGCGAGAGCGTGCGCGACAAGGGCCTGCTCTGGGTCTTCAACCAGGCGATGCGCATCGGCGCGCACGCGCGGCTCCACCAGGCGGTGGGTCGGACGCGCGCCGAGGGGAACATGCAGGTCCTCGTGCTCGAGCCCGCGCGGAACGACGCGCTCCTGTTCCTCCACAACCCGGCCAACCTGCGCGCGCGGCGCGCCATCCTGGAGTACGCCTACCGGACGACGCGCGAGCGCATCACGCTGTGGATGGAGAAGAACCGCGCCGTGGTCGAGGCGATGGGGTGGCACGAGGCCCGCGCCTCCGGCGCGGCATCCGGCTGAGGCGCGGCAGCCGGCTGGCCGCGCCTCGGCCGGCGAGGGCGCGGTCAGCCGACGAGCGACGAGAACCGGGCGATCGTCAGCTCGTCGGGCGGGACGCCGATGCGGGCCCGGGGGACGGCCACGCCGTGGAGGTAGCGCCAGCCCTCGCCGTCGTGGAGGAAGTCGGAGAGCTCGATGAACGAGCGGTCCGCGCCCGCCTCGAAGATCTTGGCGAGGAACAGCACCGACGCGGAGTCGCCGCTCTGCAGGCTGTCGAGGATCTTCAGGCCGCGGTACCGGTGGTGGTGGGTCGTCGCCTTGAGCTCGCGGAGCGCCTCGTCCCTGTCGCGCGCTCGGTGGATGTGGCCCATGTGCAGCGTCCGCCAGAGGTAGGCGGCGTCTCCGACCGCGAACGCGGCGTACCTCGATCGCATCAGCGCCACGGCGTCGGGCGCCTCGCGATCACCCAGATGGCAGGGGGCGCAGCACTCGCGGTACGAGCGCCCCGAGCCGCACGGGCACGGGCGGGACAGGGTGCCCGTGCCAGGACGAACATCTCGGGTCATGGGGCGTTCTCTACACGGGTTCGTGCCGCGCTGCAGCGCCCGGCGCGAGGCGAGGCGAGGCGCAGCACAGCGCGGCGCCGCCCCCCGGCGGACCCGGGGCCACCCCGGCACGAAGCCCCTTGCGGGGCGCCGGGGAGGACGGTAAGGCGGGGCCAGACGTATGCCCGCAGCGCGCGCTCACGCTGCGGCCCTCCTCCTGGCCCTTGCCCTGGTTCTGGGGGGCTGCAAGCGCCAATATGCCATCGGTGACGATGTCCTCGTGACGTGGGAAGGAAACGACTACCCCGCCAAGGTCATCGAGGTCGTGGGTCCGACGAAGTTCAAGGTCCACTACCAGGGATACGATGACATCTGGGATGAAACTGTACCTCGTGAACGGATCCGCGGCCTCGTCGAGGGCGACGTTGTCAACCCCCCGCCGCCGCCGAAGGTCCGGAGCAAGGGGCTGCAGGCTTCGCAGACCAACCTTTACAAGATCGGCGACAGGGTGCGCGTCGAGTGGCACGGGCAGATGTACCCGGCGGTCGTCACCGGCATCGTGGGGCAGGAGCGTTACCGCATCCACTACGACGGCTACGGTCCGGAGTGGGACGAGACGGTCGGACTTTCCAGGATCCAGGCCAAGTAGTTGAAATAATCGCGAAGAATCATTTTCCCCCTGGCGCTGGGGATGGTGCCGATTTAAGAGCCGCGCCGAATTTCTGACTGGGCGATCGCAAGAGTGCGCACGCCCGGCTGAGGTTCATTGCGTGCCGCACGCCCTCCACGGGCACGCCCTCACGGGTGCGCGGCGGGGAGCCTTCTGTGATCAGCGATCTGTCCAAGCTGCGCAATATCGGGATCAGCGCCCACATCGATTCGGGCAAGACGACGCTGACCGAGCGCATCCTCTTCTACACCAAGCGGATCCACGCCATCCACGACGTCAAGGGCAAGGACGGCGTCGGCGCGAAGATGGACTCGATGGATCTCGAGCGCGAGCGCGGGATCACCATCCAGTCCGCGGCCACGCACTGCTTCTGGAACGGGCACCAGATCAACGTGATCGACACGCCCGGCCACGTGGACTTCACGATCGAGGTCGAGCGCGCGATGCGCGTGCTCGACGGGGCGATCCTGGTCCTCTGCGCCGTCGCCGGCGTGCAGAGCCAGTCGCTCACCGTCGACCGCCAGATGCGCCGCTACGGCGTCCCGCGCATCGCGTTCGTGAACAAGTGCGACCGCGCCGGCGCGAACCCGCTGCGGGTCCGCACGCAGCTGCGCGAGAAGCTCAACCTGAACCCGGTCCTCCTGCAGCTGCCGATCGGGCTCGAGGACAAGTTCGAGGGGGTCGTCGACCTCGTCGCGATGAAGTCCTACCGGTTCGAGGGGCAGAACGGCGAGACGATCATCACGGGCGAGATCCCGGCGGAGATGGCCGACGAGGTGAAGGCGACGCGCGAGGAGATGCTCGACGCGCTCTCGATGTACTCCGACGAGCTCACCGAGGCGATCCTCGAGGAGCGCGTCACCGAGGAGCTCCTCTACAAGGCGATCCGCGACGCGACCGTGAAGCTCCAGATCGTCCCGATGATGATGGGGTCGGCGTACAAGAACAAGGCGGTGCAGGTCCTGCTCGACGGCGTGACCCGCTACCTCCCGACGCCCGCCGACATCACCAACAAGGCGGTGGATCTCGACAAGGACGAGGCCGAGATCTCGCTGTCGAGCGACCCGGAAGCGCAGCTCGTCATGCTCGCGTTCAAGCTCGAGGATGGCCGCTTCGGCCAGCTCACGTACATCCGCATCTACCAGGGCACCCTGAGCCGCGGGAAAGAGGTCACGAACACGCGCACGGGCAAGCGCCACAAGGTCGGCCGGCTCGTCCGCATGCACTCGGACGAGATGGAGGACATCGACGGCGCGAGCGCGGGCGATATCGTCGCGATCTTCGGCATCGACTGCAACTCCGGCGACACGTTCACCGAGGGCGGCCTGGCCGTCGCGATGACGTCGATGCACGTGCCCGACCCGGTCATCTCGCTGACGGTGACGCCCAAGGACAACAAGGCCCAGGCGAACATGTCGAAGGCGCTGCGCCGCTTCACCAAGGAGGACCCGACCTTCCGCGTCGGGGCGGATCCGGAGAGCGGCGAGACGATCATCCAGGGCATGGGCGAGCTCCACCTGGACGTCTACATCGAGCGCATGAAGCGCGAGTACGCGGCCGAGGTCGTCACGAGCCCGCCGCGCGTCGCCTACCGCGAGACGATCACGCGCCGCGTGGACTACAACTACACGCACAAGAAGCAGACCGGCGGCTCTGGCCAGTACGGCAAGGTCGGCGGCTTCATGGAGCCGTGGACCGAGGCGCCGTTCCGGTTCGAGGACGAGGTCGTCGGCGGCGCGATCCCGCGCGAGTTCATCGCGGCGGTCGAGAAGGGTTTCGTGTCGATGCTCGCCAAGGGGCAGCTCATCGGCGCGCCGGTCACGGGCGTGTCCGTCACGCTGAACGACGGCGCTTCCCACTCGGTCGACTCGTCCGACATCGCCTTCCAGGAGGCCGCGCGCGGCGCCTGGCGCGAGACGTACCCCAAGGCCGGCCCGCAGATCCTGGAGCCGCTGATGAAGGTCGCCGTCGAGGGCCCGGGCGAGTACCAGGGCGGCATCGTCGGCATCCTCATGCAGCGGCGCGGCATCATCATCGGTTCGACCGAGGCGGACGGCTTCTGCCGTGTCGAGGCGGAGGTGCCGCTTGCCGATATGTTCGGCTTCTCGACCATCCTTCGTTCTGCCACCCAGGGCAAAGCCGAGTTCACGATGGAGTTCTCGCGCTATGCTCCCCTTCCGGCGGCTCTCTCGGAGGAGCTCATCAAGAAGTACCGGGAAGAGCTGGCCAAGAAGGCGAAGTGAGGGGGTCGGCATGTACCGCAAAGAGGTGAACGAGCGGAGCCCCATGCGGGTCTTCGAGGGGTCGATGCACGGCGGGCTGGGTCGCGGCAACGTCGGCGTCATCGTCGCTCGGCCCGGCGTGGGCAAGACGGCGTTGCTCGTGCAGATCGCGCTCGACGATCTGCTCCGGGATCGCAGGGTCCTGCACATCTCGCACGAGAACGCGGTCGACCACGTCCGCGCGTACTACGACGAGATTTTCCACGATCTCGCGCAGTCGATGCGGCTCCAGGAGCCGGAGGCCGTCCGGCTCGAGGTCGAGCGGCACCGGCAGATCTACTCGCACCTCGGCCATGTGAAGGCGCCGCCCGACGCGACCGAAGAGGCGGCGCGGCTGTGGGTCGAGAAGATGCTCGAGACGGTGGCGTTCGCGCGCGGCGTCGCCCACTTCGAGCCCGACGTGATCATCGTCGACGGCTTCGACGTGGCGATCGCGTCGGAGCAGGCGATGGAGGCGCTCGGCCGCCTCGCCAAGGAGCGCTCCGCCGAGATCTGGATCGCGGCGCAGGTCGAGGAGTCGATCCCCCCGGGCAAGCTGCCGGCCGCGCTCGAGAAGGTCGAGCGCCACCTCAGCGTGGTCGTCTACCTGCAGCCGGAGCGCGACGTCGTTCGCCTGCGGCTGCTGAAGGACCACGGCAACAAGGATCTCGCCGAGCTCCACCTGCGCCTCGATCCGCACTCGATGCGGGTCATCGACGAGGACGTGCGCCCCCCGTCGGAGCGGCCGAAGGACCCACGGCAGTTCCGCCTGCACTCGGGCGGAGCCAAGGGGGCCGAGGCCGAGTTCGGCGCCTGCGCCGAGCGGTATGGGGTGCAGGAGCTGAACTACAGCTTCGAGGGCCACCGGCTCCTCGAGCGCCAGCGGGGCGTGGTCGTGCTCGGGGACGACGAGCTGCGCAAGGGCGACTTCAGCCTCGTCTACGTGTCGCGGCGCCTCGGCCGCGTGCTGAGCGAGATCCCGCTCGTGCGCAACATCCTCCAGACGATCTGGCACCAGATCAACGCGGCCAGCCAGGTCTTCGTCGTGGGGACGCTCCAGGACGACGGCACGGTGCGCGGCGGCACCGGCTGGGGCGCGGAGCTCGCGCGCCTCTGGAAGAAGCCGCTGTTCGTCTACGATCAGGAGAAGCGCGGCTGGTTCCGCTGGAGCGGCTCGGCCTGGGAGATGGCGCGGCAGCCGAGCATCATCAGCGAGAACTTCGCCGGCATCGGCACCCAGGATCTCAACGACGCCGGCCGCGAGGCCATCCGCGATCTCTTCGCGCGAAGCTTCGGCGAGCCCGGCTGAGCCGGCGCGCGGAGCGCCTCCCGTCCCCCCGACACCTCTCATCGACGTGAGGCGCACCGGCCGCGCTGCGGAGCGCAGCGGGCCGGCGCGGGCGCCGCGCGCCCCAGGCTGGCGCGGGCGCGCGGGCCTGGGGCGCCGGGCCGCTCAGGACGCGTGCTTCTGGATCAGCTGGGCGAGGCGGGGGACGGCGTCTTCGACGTTCTTCTTCGCCGAGCCGCGCAGCTTCTCGTAGGTGCCGCGCACCACGCCGCTCGTCGAGGTCTTCGCCTTCTCGTCGGTGACGCTGAGGAGCGCGTCGGCGACCCGCGAGCGGTTCGTGGTCAGGTACGAGCTCGCATTGCCGCTGCCCGCAGCCTCGACCCAGAGGGGATCGAGCTTCTTGGCGAACTCGGGCAAGAGCTTCTCGACCACCTGGGCGATAAAGCCGGGTTTGATGCCCTTCACGGCCGCGTAGCCGGCCTTGACCGCCAGGCCGGAGAGCCCGCCCTTCGAAGCCACCTCCTCGTCGACCAGCGTGCAACAGTCGGCGATGACCCGTGATTTCTTGTTCGCATCGAGCAGCGTTTCGCTGAGACCCATTCTCGAACTCCTCCGGGCGCTTCGGGGACCGGACGCGGCCCCCAGCCCCATGTCAGCGTGACCCCCGGCAGGGAGCCCCGACCACGTCGAGCGGACCTCCGGCCCGCTCCCGACCACACCGAAGCGCGGCTCTTACCACAGCAGCTCAGAGGCAGGCATCGCAAGCGCCCACCCGAAAACCCTTCGGTCCAGGACGGTTTCTGCTCCTCTTCGACCGTCCAGGATGGCCGCACATCGCGCGTCCAGCGCTCGATCTCCGTCTGCTTCCCGTCTGCTTCCCGTCTGCTTCCCGTCCAATTTCCGTCCGCTTCCCGTCCGATTGCCGTTCGATTCGCGTTCGATTCGCGGGGAGACCGCATGCACGCCCGGCCCGAGCACGCCATACTCGAGATGTAAGTTAGATCACAGGTTCGGCGAAGCGGGCTCTCGCCGCCGTCATGGTGCGAGGCCTGCGGGGGGCTCATGGACGTCTACTGCGAAGTCTGCGGACTCGTCACCACGGTTTCCAGCGGCGCGCGGGGCGGGGCCGCGCCCGAGTGCCGCGTCTGCGGCGGCACGATGCTCCGCGCGCAGGGGAGGGGCACGGCCGGGCTGCCGGGGGCGGGCGCCGGGGGGCGATCGAGCCGGCCTCCTCCTCCGCTCCGGCGGTCGAGCGCGCCCCCGGTGCCGCGGGACGACGACGATCCGACGATGATGGATCTCCGATCGCTCGCGCTGAAGTCGTTCCTCGCGAACCCCCCCGCCCCGAGGATGGCGGCGCCGGCGCCGGCGGGGAGCTCGGCTGCGCCGGCGACGGGCCGGGTCGCGGCCGGGACGCCGGTCGCGGCGGCGACGCTGGTCGCGGTCGATGCGCCGCCGAGCGTGACCGATGTGCTGCGGGTCTACGACGCGCTCGTGCCGGTCGCGGCGCCCTCGCGGGCGCGGCGCCGGGCCCGCGTGCGCGCGCTCATGGCGTCGGCGGCCGGCGCTCTGGCGATCGCCGCCGGGCTCGCGCTGGTCGCCGGCCCGAGGTCCAGCGCGCCGGGGGACGTCCTGCTGCCCCCCACCGCGCAGCGCGGCGTCTCCCGGGCAGGGGAGATCGCGCGCGAGGTGAGCGCGCCGGACGAGGCGCCCGGATACCCCGACACGACGCCCCGCGGGCACGAGGCGCAGGCACCTGGGGCTGGCGAGGGCGAGGCGGATGCTGCCGAGCCCGGCGCGGCGCCGAAGCCGGCCGCCGCGATCGAGGCGGGGGCGCGCGCGGCCACCGGTACAGGCGCCCGCACGGCCTCCAGCGCAGGCGTCCGCGCCCTCGCCGCGGCAGGCGCGCGCGCGGCCTCCGCGTCGGGGGCCCGCGCTCGGCCTGCGCACCCGCCTGCGCCGCCGCCCGCGTCCGAGGAGACGCCGCGGCCCGCGCCGCCGGTGTCGCTCACCGATGCGATGGCCGCCGCGGTCGCCGGCACCCCGTCTCCCGCCGCCGCGCAGACAGAGCGGCAGGAGGACACAAGCGAGAAGTAGCCCGCGAACGCGGCGCGCGCCCGGCGAGCGTCAGCGCCGCGCCCTCCCGCGCCGCCGTCGCCCGAGGCCGGCCGCGGCCACGGCCGCCGCGAGCAGCGGCCAGCGCGCCGCGCCCTCCGCCGTCGCGAGTCGGCAGCCGCAGCCGGGGTCGTCCCGGAGGCCGTCTGCGCCTCCACCTGCGCCTCCACCTGCGCCTCCACCTGCGCCTCCGACGCCCGCCCCGCCGGAGCCGGCGCTGTCGCTCGAGGGGCCGCCCCCTGCGCCGGTGCCGCCCGTGGCGCTCTCGTCGAAGTACGCGCCGCAGGCCGGCCCGACGACCCGCCCGTCGCGCGCCGCGAGCGCGAGCGCGTAGACGCCCGCGCCGAACCCCACCATGGGCGCGTTGAACTTGTAGGCGCCGCTCGCCTCGTCGTAGGTCTCGGCGATCGCGAGGTAGTTCGCGGCCGACTGATCGAGCACCCAGCGGAGCAGCCGGTCCGAGCGCGCCTCGTCCCCCATGAGCCGCGCGGCGACAGCGCCGCGCAGATCGGTCACGACCCACTCGGCGCTGTCGTACTCGCTGCCCCAGGGGCTCAGGTCGTCCGCGCCGGCGTGATCGAAGCGATCGTCGTTCCGGGACCACCCGGCGCCCGCGGGGACGAGCAGGTGCTCGTCGAGCCCGGCGAGCGTGGCGGCGGCGATGCGGCCCCGCGGATCGAACAGGCCCATCGCGATCCCCTCGAGCACCGCCGCGTCCCAGTAGCCCGCGCCCGACTCGAGCTCCTCCAGGCTCGCGGCCAGCGCGCCCGAGGCGTCCGTGAGCCGCGCGGCGATCGCGTCGCGCAGCCGGTTCGCGGCGTCGCGGTACCCCGCGGCCCGCTGCGCCTCGCCGCGCCGCTCCGCGATCTCCGCCGCGTCGCACAGGCCGCGCGCCGCGGTGATGCTCGTGTACGCGAACGAGCGCTCGCGCCCGTTCCAGTGGGTCTCCCAGATCGACGAGTCCTTCCGGACGAGGCCGGTGTCCGGGTCGATGAGCGCGACGAGCGCGTCCGCGACCTTCGACGACGCGGTGGCCCAGCGCTCGTCCACGAAGGCCGTGTCGCCGGTGAGCTCCTCGTAACGGCGCAGCGCCCAGAGGAACAGGCCGAACCCGTCGAACTCGAGGTTCGGGCCGAAATCGTTGAAGTCGGTCTCCTCGACCCCGAAGCCGTGGTAGCGCACCAGGCTGATCTGGTACGGCGGCATGTCGTACGACGCGAGCTCGTTCCAGCGCTGGAAGCGCCCCGCCTCCGCGTCCAGGTAATAGCTCAGCGCGTCGCGCGCCTCGGCCTCCATGCCGAGGACCGCCATGGCCACGGTCGCGTAGGCGCCGTCGCGGATCCAGGCGACCGTCCACTCGCCCGGCGGGAGGCTCGCGAGGACGGCGCCGCGGCCGCGGTGGGCGATCGTCGCCGGCAGCGCGGCGGGCTCGCCGCCGAGCGTCGTGCCGAAGCGCGTGGCGCGCGGCTCGGCGTCGCGCGTCAGGTGCTCGCGCAGGAAGGCGTGGCTCTCGCGGGACTGCGCCATCCGGAGCATCACGGCCGACTGCCGGAGCAACGCCGTCTCCCCGGGCGTCGCCGTGGGCGGCACCTTCAGCGAGCCCTGGAACGCGCGGTACGCGGCGATCTCGTCCGCCACGACCTCCGCCGCGCCCTTCGCGCCGAGGTACGCGTCGAGGGCGCCCTGCACGAGCGGGTCCGCCGCGCCCGAGGGGTCACCGTGATGCGCGAACGCCACGCCGACCCACCGCGCCTCGCCGGGACCGATGCTGCCGAGGTCCCACTGGAACGCGCTCACGGAGCCGTCCGCGGTGGGCGCGGCCCCGTCGAGGTCCGGCAGATCGGCGACGGCGCCCTCCGCGACGATCCGGTAGACGTCGAGGTCCGCCGGGCCGCCCGCGCTCGACGCGCCGTGGCGCGCGGCCGGCTCGAGCGCGCGCGCGGCGACCACGCCGGCGAAGGCGCGCTCGAGAAAGTCGCGCCGGCCCCCGCTCCCGTCGTAGGCGACCGTCTCGCCCGACTCGCCGATGTCGGTCATCACGCCCGGGCGCCCGAAGCCGAGGTGAAAGTTGTGCAGCGAGAAGGCCGACACGCCCTCCGCCGGCACCTCGCCCCGGTTCTCGACGCGCATCGCCATCACGAACCCCGCCTGCCCGAGGCCCTGCGGCGCGAAGAAGAGCTGCGTGCACTCGAGGTTGCCGACCCGCTGCACCATCGTGACGACGCCCGTGCCGCCGCGCTCCCCGTCGGTCCAGCCGGCGTAGCCGCTCGCGTCGAGATCGACGGGGACCTCGGTCAACCACCGCTGCCTGCCCTCCGAGCGCAGCCCGAAGTACGCGTCGTAGAGCAGATCGCGCGTGGCCACGGCCTGCGGCTGGTTGCCGATCCAGACCTCCTCGCCGCGCTCGTCGAGGAGCGGCTCCTCGGTGGCGAACAGATGCTCGCGGAAGTGGGTGAGCCTCGCCTGGTTCAGATCGAGGAGCACCGCGCCGAACCCGTTCGACGAGGGCAGCCGGAAGAACGTGCGCTGCACCGGGACCTCGGCCTGCGCCGCGCCGGGGGCGGCGACCGCGGCCGCCGCGCCGAGCGAGAGGAGCGCGGCGCCGACGGCCTGGAAGGCGCTACGAGAGGCGCGAGGCGGGCCAGATCGTTGGTGCCCAAAATATTCCCGCACCGGGGGCTGGCGATGCATCGCGGCACTTTACAGGAATGATTGTCCTCCCGGCGCGCCGGCCCGCCGGCGGCCGCTCAAAATGCTGCAACGCGCTCCGTGGCGTGGTAACGGCATGCCCATGACAAAACTGCCTGCGTTGATCCTCGTGGTCTCGGCGCCCCTTGCCGCCTTCGCGGCCGGCTGCGGCTCCGATCCGCAGCCGCCGGCGAATGTCGGCGGCACCGTCGCGCCCCCTCCGGTGGCGAACACGGTGGCGCCCGCCCCGAAGCAGGACACGACCAAGCCGACGAGCGGGTCGATCCGTATCGACGACAAGATCCTCAAGGCCTGCGGTGATCTGCCGACGGCCCGCTTCGCGTTCGACTCGACGGCCATCGAGGGCGAGGCGGCGAGCGCGCTCGACGCGCTGGCGCGCTGCTTCGTCTCGGGCCCGCTCAAGGGCAAGGGGATGAAGCTCATCGGTCACGCCGATCCTCGCGGGGAGACGGAGTACAACCTGGGCCTCGGCCAGAAGCGCGCCGGCAGCGTCGCGGAGTACCTCGCCAAGAAGGGCCTCGAGCAGGGCCGCATCGCGACCTCGTCGAAGGGCGAGTTCGAGGCGACCGGCGCGGACGAAGAGGGCTGGGCGCGCGACAGGAAGGTCGACATCCTGCTGGCGGACTGAGCGCCGCGCCGCGCGCGGCGCTGGACGACGTGAAGAGGGCCACGGCCGCGCTTCCAGGTGAGAGAGGGGGCCGCGGTCGCAAACTGCACTGAACGGGGCCGCGCGCGCGGATCCCCGACGAGCCGATTCCCTGACCCGAAGAGATCGATATGGCCTTCCTGCAAAGCGCGCCCGAGGCGGCGACGGCGGTCCCGATCAAGCTTGATCCCGTCTCCCTGGTCCTCCACGCCTCCGGTCCGGTCTTCCTGGTCGTCTGGCTGCTGATCTTCGCGGCGATCCTCGTCTGGGTGATCGCCGTCCTGAAGGTCCTCCAGCTGACCCGGCTGTCGGCGCAGCAGGCGCGGTTCGAGCACGAGTCGGCGCACGCCCACTCGCCCGATCAGCTGTTCGCGCTCGCGCAGCGGCACGCGGACGCGCCGGGCGCCCGCGTCGTGCTGGAGCTCAGCCGCCGCACCGGGACCCACAAGCTCCTCGACTCGATCGCGAAGCGCGCGATCGTGACCGAGACGCAGCGGGCGAGCGCGCTCATGCCGACGCTCTCGTCGATCGCGGCGGCGTCGCCGTTCATCGGCTTGTTCGGCACCGTCTACGGGATCATGGACGCGTTCCTCCGCATCGGTCAGCAGAAGAGCGCGTCGCTGCCCGTCGTCGCCCCGGCCATCGGCGAGGCGCTCATCGCGACCGCGATCGGGCTGTTCGCCGCGATCCCCGCCGTCATCGCCTACAACGGGCTCAACAAGCGCATCGACGACCTGCTCTCGGCGCTCGAGGCCGCGAGCGAGGGCTGGGTGGAGATCGCGTCGCTCTCGGCGCGGGCGGTGCAGGAGTCCATCCCGCTGGCGCTCCAGCGGACGAGCGACCGGCCCACGCCGGTGATGCCGAAGGGCTGAGGGGCGGGGCCGATCATGGCGATGTCGGTGGGCGGAGGGCGCAGGCGGCGGGGCGGCGGGTTCAGCGAGATCAACGTCACGCCGCTCGTGGACGTGATGCTGGTGCTCCTCGTGGTGTTCATGGTCACCGCCCCGCTGCTCACGGCAGGGCTCCGGGTCGAGCTGCCCAACGTCTCCGCCGAGGAGGCGCCGACAAAGGACACGAAGCTCGTCGTGACCATCACGAAGGAGGAGAAGATCCTCTTCGGCGAGGACGACGCGACCGCCGACATCGAGGGCGTGCTCGCGTCGAACGGGCGCGTGCAGAAGGAGAAGGAGCTCTACATCCGCGCCGACAAGGACGCCCGCTACGGCGCCGTGGCGCGGGTCGTCGCCGCCGCCCGGGCCGCCGGGGTCGAGGGGCTGAACCTCCTCGTCCAGCCGGAGATCGAGCCGGAGGGCGCGGCGCCGCGGCCCGGCGGCGGCGCGCCGCCACCTGGAGGAGCGGCGCCTTGAGCCCGGCCGCGGCGCGCGCGCCCGGGCCGATGACGCCGCCGGGGAAGCGCCGGCCGAAGAGCGACTTCCGCCCGCGGGACGTCGCGCTCGCCTTCGCGGTGGCGATGGGCGTGCAGGCGGGCGCCGCCGTCGCGGTCAGCCTGGCGGACCTCACCGTGCCCGCGGCGGTGCCCGAGATCGAGAAGGGGCCGAGCGTCCCGGTGAAGGTCGTCCCGGTGCTCGACATGGACACGCCGCTGCTCAAGCTGGGCGGCAAGCGCGACAAGATGAAGCTGCCCGACCGGTGGGTGCGCCAGACGCCCAAGCCGCGCGTCGAGCAGAAGGCGTTCGTGTCGCCGGACGCGGGCAAGACCGAGGAGGACATCCCGCCCCCGGAGGTGAAGGTCGCCGACGCGGGCACCGCGCCGCCGCCGCCCGACGCCGAGATCGCGAAGCAGGTCGACACCGAGCTCGATCCGACGACCGACGCCGGCCAGGTCGCCAACGTCGACCAGGAGGGGCACCAGGACGGCGTCGCCGAGGGGACGGAGACCGATCCCCTCAAGGCGCGCGCGGTGGACCTGTACCTGGCCCGCATCGCGGGCTGGTTCTCGAGCAGGTTCCGCGTGAACGGCTCGGGGCTCCCGCCGGAGGAGCTCACGAAGCACAAGCCGCGCGCGGTGATCGTTTTATCCGACGGGCAGATGGTGAGCTACACGCTGACGCCGAGCGGGAATGCCATCTTCGACGCGGCCGCGCGGGCGACGCTCGAGGGGGCGAAGGGGCAGGCGCTGCCGCCGCCGCCCGAGAACTATCCCGACCTCGGTCAGAAGCAGGTCAGCGTCACGTTCGTCTGTAGGGAGACCACATGCGACTAGCTCAATACGCCCTCGGCGCGCTGGCGCTCGCTGCCGCCGCGCTCGCTGCCCCCCCTGCTCCGGCGCAGGCGCCGGCCTCCACGGCGCCCCCCAACCCGGACGAGATCCTCGGTCACATCACGGTCGTCGCCGGCGCGTCGCGCCCGCTCCCGAAGATCGGCGTCCTGCCGTCGCTCGTCTCCGACCCCGAGGACGTGACGCTCCACAGCGTGGTCCGGCGTGACCTCGAGCTGTGCGGCGAGTTCGAGGTGCTGCCCGACAGCGCCGCGCCCGACGGTCTGTACCTCTCCGACAGCCCGGTGGACGTGAAGGCGTGGTCCGCGAAGGGGGTCGAGGCGGTCGTGAGCGTGCGCGGCAAGAAGGTCGCCCCGGACAAGGTCGAGCTCGTCGGCCAGGCGTTCCTGGTGAACCGCGGGCAGGCTCCGGTGTTCGACAAGAAGTTCATCGTGCCGCTCCGTGACGTGCGCTTCGAGTCGCACCGGGTGGCCGACCAGCTCATCGGCGCCCTCACCGGCCAGAACGGCGGCTTCGCCAGCCACATGACGTTCGCCTCGGGCTCGGGCTCGCTGCGCCGCGTCTTCACGATCGACGCCGACGGGCACGACGCCAAGGCCGTCTCGCCGCCCGAGCAGACCGCCATCGCCCCGGTGTTCGGGAAGAACGAGCAGCTCCACTACGCGGCGAGCGTGAAGGGCGACGAGTACAAGATCTTCACGCCGGCGGGAGGCCCGCTGGCGCTGCCGGTGAAGGGCTCGGTCTACGGGATCGCCTTCTCCAAGGATCGTTCCCAGGTTGCGCTCAGCATCGGGGTGGGGTCGACGATCAAGCTGTTCTCCGGGCCCGACTTCCAGAGCATCAAGCCGGCGTCCGAGGTGGGGATGGCGCTCCACCCGGCGTTCACGCCGACAGGCAAGCTCGCCTTCTCCGGCGAGGGCAGGTACGGGCAGCGCATCTACGTGGGCGGCAAGGCGATCTCGCCGGAGGGGCTCTTCGCGTCGGCGCCCACGTTCTGCAACCACCCCGACGGGGTGAAGGCGGTCTATGCCGTCGGGGCCGGCAAGAACACCGACCTTGTCGTCTCGGGGGAGACGGGCGGCGGCCTCGCGCGGTTGACCCAGAGCCAGGGCAGGAACGGGTACCCGGCTTGCAGCCCTGACGGGCGGCTCGTGGCCTTCTTCTCCACGCGCACGTCCGGCGAGGGCCCGGGGCTCTACATCATGCGCGTCGACGGGCAGCGCCCCAAGCGCATCTCCAACCTGCTCGGGGACTCGCTGCGCTGGGATCCCCTTCCTCCCGGCAAGGCCGTCGAGGCGAAGAACTGACCCGCTCGCGGGCGCCGTCCCAGCGCGGCGCCCGCTGATCCGAGCTCGGCGGTGCTGCGCAGATCGGAGGCGCGGCGTGCGGACGCTGCACACGCTGTGGCAAGGCGTCCCGCACGGTCGGCCTCCAGCGCCACGATCCAGCGAGCGACACGCCGCGCGCCGCGCCGCGGGAGATGCGGCCCGGACATCCGGCGCGCGGGAACAGCGGGCGCCGCGTCGCGGCTGGATCCAGGGGCTCTCCGTCCGACAACTTCTTCGGCCCAGGCCCGTCTGACGTGGCGAGCTCCTGCGCGATTACGTGCGTCGCCGCGGAGAGCGGAGCGAAGGGAGACCGCGCCGGCGGTCACCGCTTCTTTGGCCCGCTGCGTCGGACGCGGTTAGCCTCCGGACTGCTCAGGGGTGAGTTGGCTGGAAAGTTGCACGGGGGATTGCTGTAGGCCGCCCTGGTCAGCCAGCGAAACGAACATGGAGAAGAGCATGGTGTCGAGCCGTATCTGGACCGCCATCGCGATCGTCGGGTCCTTCTGCGCCGGTGGCTGCAGCTCGGTGGCGGCGGTTCACGAAACGAGGATCAGCGAGCAGGGGGGGTTCCGGAACCCGGATCACCGGCTCGCCCCGCGAGAGGACGGGGGATACTGCAGCGCCGAGGTGCTCCGCTGGCAGTACGACGAGCCGTCAGCGACGCTCCGGCTCGCCGATTCTCGTTTGATGCTCGATTGCTGCGGGAAGCGCGCGATCCACGTCGAGAGGATCGACAGCCTCTACGAGGTCACCGAGCGGGACGAGCCGGACGACGCCGAGGGGCGCTGCAGCGAGCAGTGCGCCTTCGATCTGTCCGTGGGCATGCAGGACGTCCCGCGGGGCGAGATCTACGTGAAGCTGCTGCGCGACGTCGTCGATCAGCAGGGCAGCCCGGCCGTGGTCTGGAGCGGCACCCTCGACCTGGACGTCACCGCAGGCGCGGTCGTCCTCGACGACGCTCCCGCGGACGCCGACTGCCACGAGCAGAGCTCGCCGCCCCGGCGCAGCACGACCGTCGCCTCGAGGTGACCACCGCGCCCCGTCGCCCCGCCGTGCGCTGGGCCGGCGGGATGGGCGGCCGGCAGCGGATCGCGCGCGGCTGTCTGGCACCGCGCCTTGAGGGTGGGATGGTGGAGCAGGTCGACCGACCACAACGTCCAAGGTCAGAGGGCCGGGCGTATTCTGCCACGTTTCACCTGGACATTTATTCCCGAAACGCGTAGATCACACTCGAATGTGCGTGCAGCTGCTCCGGGGTGTGGTGGCACGCGCCTCTTACGTACGCCAGACAGCGGCTGTTTCGGCGACATTTATCGCGGAGACAGATCGCGCCTTCTTATTGAAGCCCTGACTCTTCATTTTGGGCGTATTTTAACAGTGGGGCGAGATAACCAAGGAAGTCTGTGCATGAAGTACGCGGCGGTCTGTAGGGCACTTGCAACGGTGGGTTCGCTGGTTCTCCTGAACGCGTGTCTGGAGACCGAGCCTGCGCAGGTGGGGGCCGTGAGCGAGGCCGGTGGGTTCGTGGAGCCGGAGCGGAGGCTCGCCGTCGAGGGGGAGGAGAGCTACTGCGGCGCCGAGGTGCTGCGCTGGCGCTACGACCCATCGAGCGGATCCCTGACGGTCGCGGACAGCCGGCTCCTGCTCAACTGTTGCGGCCAGCGTGTGATGCACGTGGACCGGATCGACAGCATCTACGAGATCACCGAGAGGGACGAGCCCGACGCGACGAACCCGAGGTGTGATTCGGTCTGCGCGTTCGACTTCGCGGTGGCAATTCCCGAGGTCGCCCCGCGCAAGATCTACGTGCGGCTGCTGCGGGACGTCGTCGACGCGCAGGGCAGCGCGGAGCTCATCTGGCAGGGGGAGATCGACGTCCGGAAGCTGTCCGGCGAGGTGGTGATCGACCACGTCGCCGCGCCGGGCGAGGCCTGCAGCGGATCGTCCCAGTAGGCGCTCGCCGCTCCGGCGCGGGAGCTGCCGGCGAACGAGGGCTCGCGCCAAAGGCCATGCGCCTGCGTGACGGGCTCGGCGGCTCCG